>CAKMZR010000047.1 GCA_929200455.1 uncultured Alphaproteobacteria bacterium
CTCCTACCCCCCCCCTCTATTGATTTCTATCCTCAATGTCACCATATTCTTTATTGTATCCTTTATTGTCGGGAAAAAAAAGTCTGCTATAATACACCCATCCCTACTCCAAATCTCGAAAGGTCTCCTCACTCGTGCCACCCTTCATCAAAAATCTACTCATCTGGATCGGCATCTTCGTCGTCGCTCTTCTCCTTTTCAACTACTTCCAAGGCGAATCTCAAGACACTACCCTCGCCACAAAACCATACTCCTCCTTCCTGCTCGAACTCAATAACCAAAACGTCAGCAGCGTCACCATCAAAGACCAACAACTCGTAGGGACCCTACACAACGGAACTCGCTTTCGTACTTACATCCCTAATGACCCCTCCCTCATCAATAAACTCGTCGAAAATAAAGTCGCTATCGACGTCGCCCCTCAGGTCGAAAACTCATCCCCCTTCATCTCCCTCCTCATTAATTGGCTCCCCATGATCTTTATCATCGCCGTATGGATATTTCTCATGCGGCAAATGCAAGGCGGAGGCGGACGTGCCATGGGATTCGGCAAATCTCGCGCCAGACTCCTTACAGAACATACCGCTAAAGTCACCTTCAACGATGTCGCCGGAATCGAAGAAGCCAAACAAGAACTCGAAGAAGTCGTCGAATTCCTTCGTCAACCCAAAAAATTTCAACGCTTGGGCGGGAAAATTCCAAAAGGAGTCCTCCTTGTCGGGCCCCCAGGGACAGGAAAAACTCTCACCGCCCGTGCCGTTGCCGGTGAAGCCAATGTGCCTTTCTTCACCATCTCAGGTTCAGACTTTGTCGAAATGTTCGTCGGCGTAGGTGCAAGCCGTGTGCGGGACATGTTCGAACAAGGCAAGAAAAATGCCCCCTGCATCATCTTCATCGATGAACTCGATGCCGTCGGACGCCATCGCGGTGCCGGACTCGGCGGAGGAAACGATGAACGAGAACAAACACTCAACCAACTCCTCGTCGAAATGGACGGATTCGAATCCAATGAAGGCGTCATTCTCATCGCCGCCACAAACCGTCCCGACGTACTCGATCCCGCCCTCCTCAGGCCCGGACGATTTGATAGACAAGTCGTCGTTCCCAATCCGGATGTCAAAGGACGCGAAAAAATCCTCAAAGTCCATGCCAAAAAAGTTCCCCTCTCCGCTGACGTCAGCCTCAAAACCATCGCACGCGGAACTCCAGGATTCTCAGGTGCGTCCCTCGCAAATCTCATCAATGAAGCCGCTCTCCTTAGCGCGAGACGAAACAAAAGAAGCGTCTCCATGCAGGAAATGGAAGACGCAAAAGATAAAGTCCTCATGGGAAGCGAACGACGATCTCTCGTCATGTCAGAAGAAGAACGCCGACTTACCGCTTACCACGAAGCAGGACATGCCCTCGCCACCGTCTACAGCCCCGCTTCCGACCCCATACATAAAGCCACCATCGTGCCCAGAGGACGCGCGCTTGGAATGGTCATGCGACTCCCAGAACGTGACGACCTCTCTCTCACCCTCGAAAAAATTAAAGCCAACCTCGTCGTCGGCATGGGCGGCAGAATCGCAGAAGAAATCATCTTCGGAAAAGACAAAATTACTACCGGAGCTTCCAGCGACATAAAAATGATCACAGAACTCGCAAGACGCATGATAACAGAATGGGGCTTCAGCGAAAAATTAGGGACCGTTCGCTATAACGAAAATCAAGATGAAGTCTTCCTCGGACACTCCGTCGCACGATCCCAAAATATCTCCGAAGAAACCGCTACCATCATCGATACCGAAATTCGTCGCGTCGTCGATGACGCCACCTTAACTTGCCGCAATATCCTCAAAAAACATCTCGACCAGCTCGAAATTATCGCTCAAGCCCTACTCGAGTACGAAACTCTCAATAAACCCGATATCGACGCTCTCTTGCGAGGGGAAACCCTCAATAGAGACGATGATGACTCCCCCGAAGGAGATGAACCCACAAACTCCGTACCTTCAAGTCGGGGAGAGTGGAAACCTTCCTCGGGAAATAATAATCCCTCTCCTCAGGGAGCCTAGTTTTCCCTAAGGTCCTTCCCATGAATTTGCCCCTCTTTGGTACAGACGGCATACGAGGCTCTGCCAACAGTTTCCCCGTCGACCCCTTCTCCGTTCTCAAAGTCGCCATGCTCCTCGGACATAACTTCAAAAATGGCGACCACAAACACCGAATCATCATCGGAAAAGATACACGACTCAGCGGCTATATGCTCGAAAATGCCATGACCGCTGGATTTATCGCTATGGGATTCGATGTCATCCTGGTCGGACCCCTTCCTTCTCCCGCCATCTCCATGCTCATACGATCCTTTCGGGCCGACCTCGGAGTCATGATTTCCGCTTCACACAACCCATACGAAGACAACGGAATCAAAATATTCGGACCCGATTCCAGAAAACTTTCCGACGAAAAACAAAACATCATCACCCATCAGTTCTATAACGAAACCATCTCTCCCGTACCATCCGCTCTTATGGGAAAAGCACGACGCGACAAAAATGCTCCAGGGCGCTACATCGAATACCTCAAAAATACACTACCCCCGGACATCTCCTTTGACGGGATGAAAATCGTTGTCGACTGTGCCCATGGTGCCGGCTATCGCATCGCTCCCCAAGTACTTTTCGAACTCGGTGCCCAAGTCATCCCTATCGGCGTCAATCCTGACGGCACCAATATCAATCTCAACTGCGGTGCCACAAACACCCTCATGTTGTCAGAACGCGTCATCAGTGAAAACGCCGATATCGGACTCGCTCTCGATGGCGACGCCGACAGACTGCAGGTCGTCGACCATCTTGGAAACCCTATCGAAGGCGAGCAAATTCTCGCCCTTATCGCTCAACACTGGAAACTTCACGGAAAATTGCGTCAAAACACCATCGTCTCAACCATAGACGCCAATATAAGCCTTGCCCATTTCCTCAAAAGTCAAGGAATCGACCTCAAAAGTACAAATGTCGGCGATCGTCATGTGCACCGTACAATGATGGAAAACGGATTCAATCTCGGAGGAGAACCTTCCGGACACATCATTATGAGCGACTTTTCAGAAAGTGGAGACGGCATCCTTGCAAGCCTCCATCTCTTATCTATTTTGTGTCAAAAAAATGTCCGAATTGGAGACGTCCACCCTTTGTTCAAAGCCGTACCCAAAAAACAATTCAATCTTCCCATCATAAACTCTGATCCCATGGAAGACAGTCACGTGCAAAAAATCGTAGCCGATCTTTCACTCTCTATTCAGGAAAAACATGGAGGAAAACTCCTCGTCAGACGATCAGGAACCGAACCCGTCATTCGTGTAACCGTAGAAGTCAAAGACCCAAAAATTGCAGACAGTGTCGCAGGAGAGGTCACAAACGCTATCAGAGCCGCGTCCTAAGCCGCAACCTCACCGCTCTCTATCTTGCGACGGTAGGCCTCTTGACGGTGCTCCGCGCAATAGGGATAACCAGGATCCACAGGATTGCCACAATAATAAAAATTAGGACCTCCCGGCGTACCCTCAGGCCACTGACAAGTACGCGACCTCATATAAGCCGCATCCACAGCACGCTCCTCCCTCTTCACATTGCTCTTCACCGCCGCTGAAAGTCCTAGCCTGTTCGCCTTGCCTATCACCGCATTCCTCGTCACACCATCGCCCAACTTCTCAGATATCTGGCGGGCCGTGTAACCACCTTGCCACAAGTCCACAAGCATCTTCACCCTCTCGTCATTCCATTTCGACATCACTACAAAACTCCCTAAATCACGTTAAAATAACACATATTAGGTACAACCGTATACGCACCAAACCGTACATACCAAAGCATAACCTCGTACAATAACACATTAACACTGTTCGGTGATATATGCAATAGATTTTGTAGGAAGAAATGAAAAATTCCACTCCATATAGCCATACACACTCCCCTTTGTTGATCCCTACACACTATACACACACCCCCTACACCCACTCCATCTTGTAGCAAACATCCTCTCCATCCACAACAATTCAAAACCAATACCCCATATCGACTTCCCCTCCAACACATCATCACCATATGCCAAAAAATTCTCTTGTCCTCGCACGCAAAAAATCTTATAATCTCATCAAGCACTTTCTCTTTCCTCTTGATTCACTTCGCCGCAGGTTTATTTAACTTGAAAAAAAATGGCGAATCATATGGAGTAGCATAAAGTGCGTGGTCGGGCCTTATGCCCTCCGCAATATAGTCGTGAAGCCTCTCTTCGTCGCTTCAATCATTCGCTAGAATTTCGTGTCAGGGATTTGTAACTATGGCTCAGCAAGAACCTTCAATGGAAGACATCCTCTCATCCATCCGCGATATCATCGCAGAGGAAGATGGTGGACAACCCCAAGCCAATGCCGGAGCTGCCGCTCAAGCTGCCGCAACCAACGAACCCGTCGTCCTCGACCGGCGTGTCGCTTCCCCTTCCATGGGAAGACGACCCTCCGCTTCCGGGATGCGAATCATGGCAGACGAAACCGAAATCTCAGGCATAAGCTCCTTCGCAGAACTCGATGAAGCCATCCGACTCGGACGCGTCGGCGATACCCTCGCAGACGTCGTCATCACCATCCTACGCCCCATGCTCAAAGACTGGATCGATGAAAACCTTCCCGATATGGTCGAAGACCTCATCCAAAAAGAAATTAGACGACTCGCCGAAGGCGGACGCAAAAAACGTATCGTTGAAGACCTCGGAGACCTTCCAGACTAAAGTCAAGGCAAACTCCCTACCTCACGACTCCCAGCATTTCTGCTCCTCGCCTTTCTGCTTGTTGCATTTTTGTTCACTGCGTTTCTGCCCATGACCTTACCTCTCATTGCACTTCTGTTCATTGTATTTCTCCTCCTTGTCTTCCCACTCCTTGCCTTCCCGCTCGCGGCCCTCCTCATCCTTGCATTCCTATTCTCTCTATTCCCCCTCCTCGCATTCCTACTCCTTGCTTTCTCACTCCTCACCTTCCTACTCCTTGCTTTCTCACTCCTCACCTTCCTATTCCTTGCGTTCCCGCTCCTCGCATTCCTGCTCCTTGCTTTCCCTTTCCTTACCTTCCTATGCCTTGCATTCCCACTCCTCGCTTTCTCGTAGGGTGGAGGCGTTCCGATCCCCCTCCTCCTCAAGTGACGATTTCGCTCCTGCAAAAATGCAAAAAAAAATCAATTCCACCCTACCTTGTCTGTACACCATCACCCAAACATCTGTTAGGATAACGTCGAACTCCTATCAACCCCCGTTATAGCACCATGACATCATATCCTTCCCTCAACCGAACCTCACATCTCTTGCCTTTTTTCGCTGTTCTGCTCTTCATCCTTTCCGCGTGCTCTCCTGCCTATATCAAAAAAATTCCCTCGTCATACCCCCACGAAAACCCCACAGAAAAAACATCATCAGGAACCTACATCGGAACACCCAAAACACAATCAGAAACCCCCTCAAAACCTATAGCCACCGCCCCCTCAACCTCCAATCCGCTCGACACGCACGCTTGGCAACAAGCCGATAACGGGAAATATTACAAAATCGGCGACCCCTACAAAATCGGCGGACGCTGGTACCGACCCAAAGAATATTCCAGCTTCTCGCAAACAGGAATCGCTTCCTGGTACGGACCCAACTTCCACCGCAAAAAAACCGCAAATGGCGGAACCTTCGACAAAAATATACCCTCCGCCGCACACAAAACACTCCCCATACCCTCCGTCATCAAAGTCACCAACCTCGAAAATGGAAAATCTATCATCGTCAAAGTCAATGATAGAGGACCCTACTCCAAGGCCAGAATTCTCGACCTCTCAGAAAAAGCCGCTGAAATACTCAACTTCAAAGACAATGGCACCACCAAAGTCAATATCTCCTACCTCCATGAAGAAAGCCAACAACTCAAAAATAGTATGCAACCTCTCTCTTCCCAAAACACAAAAAAAACTTTACCAACCCCCAGCATAGAAAAAAGTCTCCCCGTAAAAACTCTACCCCCCATAAAAACTCTACCTCCCAAAAAAACAATTCCCGTCATCGGCTCACGTTCTCCCGCAAAAAAAATAACCTCGCCATTCCCCTACAACATCCAAGTCGGCGCGTTCTCTCAGAAAAGTAACGCCACCAAACTCAGAGATCATCTCGAAAAATTCTATACACATGTCTTCGTCGTGCCCTCCGCCTCGCTTTTCAAAGTCCATATCGGATTCCCTTCCCTCGATGACGCCGTCCAACATATCGTACCCGTAAAAAATACCCACGGATTTCCCTCCGCTTTCATCATAAAACCATAGCAAGAAACCCCCATGAACAACCTTCTAAAAATCTTCATCCTCATCGTCTGCTTCCTGCCCTCTGCACTCTTTGCACAGACCCCCATTTCCACGTCCGCAGAACAAATGATCCTCATCGACCTCAATACCCAAACCATCATGGCCGAAAAAAATGCCGATGAACGCATCTTCCCCGCTTCGCTCACCAAACTCATGACTTCCTACATCCTCTTCCAACACATTTCCCAAGAATTCGTCAATCTACATGACACCGTCCTCGTCAGCAAAAATGCTTGGCAAATGAAAGGCTCCCGATCCTTCCTCGAAGTCGGAAAAACCGCTTCCATAGAAACCCTCCTCAAAGGACTCATCGTCCAGTCAGGAAATGACGCCGCCGTCGCCATCGCAGAAGGAATCGCAGGATCAGAAGACCAGTTCTCCTTCCTCATGAACGATAACGCCGCCGCTCTCGGCATGAACAATACCCACTTCCTCAACGCCAGCGGATGGCCTCATCTCAACCACTACTCCACCGTAAGAGATATGTCCATACTCGCTTCCGATCTCATCAGAAACTTCCCCTCCTTCTACTCCTACTACTCCATACCTGCCTATACCCACAACAAAATCACGCAAAAAAATCGAAATCCTCTCCTCTCACTCAATATCGGCGTCGACGGACTCAAAACAGGATTCACAGAAGAATCCGGATACGCCCTCGTCGCAAGTGCCCAAAGAAAAGGAAGGCGAATCCTCCTCATCCTCTCAGGACTCAAAAGCAAAACAGAACGAAAAAGAGAAGGTGCGCGAATCATTCGTGCCGCTTTCTCAGAATGGCTGCACATCAACGCTTACCAACCCGGCGACAAAATCGTCGAGATACCCGTACTCGGAGGCATAGAAGAAAACGTCTACGCCACCACAGAAAAAAGTGCCACCTTCCTCATTCCTCGCGTGCTCCGCACAAAAGTCAAACTCCAACTCGTCTACGATTTGCCCCTCTCCGCTCCCATCACTCTCGGACAAAAAGTCGGAGAAATCCAACTCCACCAACCAGGGGCTGACACCAAAATTATACCCCTCGTCTCTTCCCAAAATATACCCAGTAGCGGCATACTCTCTCGCATCAGCGACAATCTACGCTTCATCCTCTTCGGCAACACCTCATCATGAATGGCCATCTCATCTCTTTTGAAGGTGTCGACGCCGCCGGCAAATCTTCTCAAGTCCCCCTGCTCAAATCATGGCTGCAAGAACAAAATATACACTCCATCACCGTGCGTGAACCAGGAGGAACTCCTCTTGCTGAAGATGTCCGTTCCCTCATACTCCGACATCACCACAATGTACCAGAAGAAACCGCTTGCCTCCTTTTCAATGCCGCTCGCGTCCACCTCGTCTCCACCGTCATCAAACCCGCACTCGAGCAAGGCACTTGGATCATCGCAGATCGATACTTCGACTCCTCCCTAGCCTACCAACGAAATCTACCAGAACTCAACGCTTCCCTCAAAAATTTACTCCACATCCCCATGCCTTCCCTCACCTTCCTTTTCGACTTGCCCGTCGAGATCGCCATCAAAAGAAATCATACTCGCGCCCAAACTCCGGACCATATCGACAACCAAAGCAAAAAACTTTACCAAGAAACCCACGACGCCTACCAGAAAATCGCTCACGAAGAACACAACAAAAAACGCTTCTGCATCATTGACGCCCAGAAAACAATACAAGACCTCGCCAAAGACATCCAAGACCATATCTCCTCAAGACTCCTCTCCTCATGAGACAACCCTTCCTCGGCCATACCCACACAATCCAAAACCTCAAGCACCTTTGCGACTCACAACGCTTTCCTCACACCCTCCTCCTTCATGGCCCCCAGTCCATCGGAAAATCTACCCTTGCCCACGCACTCGCCGCACACCTTCTCGCACAAAATAGCAACCATCCTCCCTCGTATGACAACGCCCACGCCTTCCCCTTCCTTCCTCCTCAACATCCCGTCCAAAGACTCGTAGACGCAAAAACCCACCCAGATATTTTCTTCCTCTCAAGCGACGAACAGAAAAAAAGCAACGCCATCACCATCGACGCCACAAAAAATGCTCTCAACCACATCGCCTTCACACCACAACAAGGCAAAAATATGATCGTCATCATCGAAGAAGCAGAAAATCTCAATAACGCCTCCTTCAATGCCCTCCTCAAAACACTCGAAGAACCCAAACCCCACCTCTCCTTCATCCTTTGCTCCCATGCTCCCGGAAAACTCGCCCCCACCATCCTATCGCGCGCTTGGATGGAACCCATGTTCCCCCTCGATGACACGCTCATAGATTCCCTTCTAGAAAATATAGAACCTCCACTTCGCCAATCCATCCTCTCAGTCGCAAAAGGAAAACCAGGATTCGCTCTCGCCCTTGCCCACACCAAAAATATCTCAGAATTCTTCTCCGCCATCGATGACGCCCTTTCTCAACCCTATGCCCAAAACATCCTCCATACATTCGATATTCCCCAAAATATTGTCCTGCAAACCGTGCGAAGCCTCCTTCACTCAAAAACTTTAAATATCCTCAAAAATGCACCCCTCGAACAACAAAAAAATGTACATCAAGCCTTCGAACATTCCTACAAACTCCTAGAAGATACAGAGCTTCCTCTCTCTATGCCCTTCTTCCCTTCCCTACAACAGGCTCTCTCAGGATTCGCTCAAGCCCTCTCATGAACCTCATTTCTTCCTCCATCCCCCCCTTCCTCAATCTCCTTGCCCCCAATGGACGACTCATCGCCTACGACCATGGCGAAAAACGTATCGGTGTCGCAACATCCGATAACCTTCGCATCGTCGCTACCCCTCATGACACCCTCGAGACCCTGCCCGCAAATCACCTCCCGCAAAAACTGCAAAAACTCCATCAAGAAATCTCTCCCTCAGGAATCGTCATTGGCCTCCCTCTCCACATGAACGGACAAGAAAGCTCTCAAGCAAAAAAAGTACGGACATTCTCAGAAATACTCGCAAACCTCTTCACTTCCACCCCCCTACTCCTTTTCGACGAACGACTCACCACCGCTACCGTCGAACGTATGCTCGTACATGAAGCCGACCTCTCAAGACAAAAAAGAAAACATCATCGCGACAAACTCGCCGCTTGCGTCCTTCTGCAAACCGTTCTTGATGCCCTCCGCCATACCCCAGTCTAAACTTCTTCTCCTTGCTTATTCGCCCTCTCTTCTTGTACACTCACCCGTGTGCTTATAAAACAATCATCCATGCAAGAGGAGAAACCTTATGTCCATGCCACGGTTCCATGGCGTCATGCCCGCCATCGCTACACCCATGCTTCCCGACAAAACTATCGACAATGACGCTTTCCAAAAACTTTGCGAATGGCAAATCCAATCCGGCGTGCACGGAATCGTTCCCGTCGGAACCACCGGCGAATCCCCCACTCTCTCTCATAACGAACATCTACACATCATCGAACTTTGCGTCAAAACCGTTCAAGGACGCGTTCCCGTCATCGCAGGTACCGGTTCCAACAATACAGAAGAAGCCGTCTTCCTCTCCCAAGAAGCCCAAAAAAAGAACGCAGACGCTCTGCTCATCGTCACTCCAT
>CAKMZR010000048.1 GCA_929200455.1 uncultured Alphaproteobacteria bacterium
AGGAGTCTTTGCGTTTCTATTTCGTCTTGTTCTTTTTGGATGAGTTCTTGTTGTTCTTTGATTTGTTTTTGTATTCCTGACTGCAGGGCTTCGACTTGCGTTCTAAGGGAGGTGAAGGCGAGTGATTGGAGTTGGACTTTTTCGATATTGACAATTCCGATGGAAAGGGAGGGTTTGCTGGGTGTCTCTGAGGAGTCTTGTGCGAGTGCGTAGCTTGTTATGGGGATAGCGAGGAATATGATTAAGGAGCGTAGGAAGTGTTTTGTCATGATTACGAGCGGTTTATAGGTTTTGAGGATACACCCCTTATACTTAGCACGAGAAAGGGTTTTTAGGGTAATTAATTTATGTGTCCGATGGTAAAAAGGAAGCCACGTTCTTCATCGAGGTCTTCTTTTATGGCGGTGCTGCTGAAGAGCATGACGAGAGGACCGATGGGTGTGACCCATTCGAATCCGAAGCCGTAGCCCATGCGGATGCTTCCTGTATCGACGACATTTTGGTTTTTGTCTTCGATTCCTGTGACGGTCCCGATATCGGAATAGACGATGCCTTGAATATTGTATTCTTTTGGGAATCCGAGGTCGAATCGCACGGAGAGAGAGAGGATGGCGAAGTTTTGTCCGCCGAGGTTATCTTTTGTGCTGCTGTCGCGAGGCCCGACTCCTGCGAAGTCGAATCCGCGTAGGGTGAATCCGCCTTTATAGAAGCGGTCGACGAGTCGTACATTTTGTCCTTCGAGTCCTGAGATGTGTCCTGCATTGATTCTGGCCCCGAGGATGGTGGATGGTGTGAGGGGGTAGTAGGCTTGAGTACTTCCTTGGATTTCGATGTACCGAGCGTCACCTGGTGTCATGGCGTATTCTGAGGAGAAGGAGATTCGGTATCCTGAGGAGGGGTTAATATTTTTGTCCCGTCTGTCGTAGGAGATATTTTGTTTGAGGGAGGTGACGAGGGTTTCTCCTTTTTGGGATTTGACGTAGATGCTGCTGGCATCGGAGATGTTGGAGACGGTACGTTTGTCGATGGTGTAAGTCCAAGACTGTCGTAGGAATTCGCCGAGTTCGTAACCGAAGGAGACGGAACCGCCATATCGGTAGAAGTCGTAGGTTCTGTATTTTGAGGATCGGTTATCGGAAGAGAAGAGTCGGAAGGTGGAGGAGACGTGAGAATCGAGGAAGTAGGGTTCGTGGTAGAAGATGGTTCCTGAGAGTCTTTGGGAGGAGATTTGCCCTTCGATTCCGACGCTATTTCCTGTTCCGAGTATATTTTGTTCAGAGAGGGATCCTTTTGCGATAATTTGTTCTGTTGTGGAGTATCCGACGGCGAAGCTGACTTTGTTTGAAGGTTGTTCTTTGACGGAGGTATTGAGAATGACGCTATCTGGGAAGGAGCCTGGGACGGTGGATACGTTGACATCTTTGAGGTATCCGAGATTTTGGATACGGGAGACGGATCGTCGAATTCGGGATGAGTCGAAGATGTCGCCTTCTTGGAGTCGCATTTCTCTTCGGATGACGTTGTCCCAAGTTCTGCTGTTTCCTTGTATATTGATTTTTTCGATGAAGGCGGTGCCGCCGCTTTGGGTTGTGATGGTGACATCGACGGTGGAATTTTCTTCGTTGAAGGAGAGTGAGGGCGTGGCTTGAGCGAAGGCGTAGGCGTGGGTTCCGAGGTATTCTTGGATGCGTGTGAGGGAGTCTTGAATTTTTGAGTTGTTGTAGACTTGGCCTTTACTGTAGGCGACGAAGGGTTTGAGTGAGGAGGGGGAGATATCTTGAATATCGCTGACGATGGAGGTATCTCCGAAGCGGTAGAGAGGACCTTCTTCGATGGTGAATGAGATGTAGAAGTCTGTACCTGAGGGGCTAAGTTCGACTTGGGGTTCATGAATTTTGGCATGAGGGAAGCCGTGATTTTTGTAGTACCGTGCGAGGAGGTCGCGGTCGACGGCGACGCGTCCTTGGTCGAAGGTGGTTCTGCTTCCGACGAATCTGTACCAAAAGTCTTCTTGAGAAGAGATGGCATCGAGTAGGGTGCTGTCGTTGATGTGTTTATTTCCGATGAAGACGATGCGTTGGATACTGGCGAGAGGGCCTTCATTGATTTCGAAGACAAGGTTTACACGGTTATGTTCGAGAGGGATGACTTTGGGTGTGACTCTGGTGGCGAAGCGTCCACTTGCGGAGTAGAGTTGTAGTATGCGTTTGACGTCTTGCTGTACATTTCTGACGGTATAAGTTCCTCGTGGTTTTGAGGAGAGTGAAGCGAGGAGGGGGTCATCTTTGATGCGACGATTTCCTTCGATGACGACATAGTTGATGTGAGGATTTTCGCGTACTTTTATGGTGAGGATGGAGTCTTGCAAGGAGAAGACGATGTCATTGAAGTATCCGGTATCGAAAAGTCTTTTGAAGGCGCGGTTGAGGGTATCGGGAGAGATGACTGTACCGAGCGAGAGGTTGATTTGATTTTTGATGGTTGCATGTTCGATTCGTTGATTTCCGGTGACGACGATTTGGGTGATGAGAGCGGGTTTTGTGATGAGCGATTGGGCAAGAGCGGGGGTCGCGAGGAGGGTCCATCCAATGATGGCAAGAGAGATGACGGTGAGGAGACGAGATTGTAAGGATTTCATGGTGAGATAAGTCGGAAGATATCGCCATAAGTGACGTAAAGGAAGAGGGCGATGAGGAGTGAGAGTCCGATGATGGTGAGGGTTCGCTGCCATTGTGGATTGACGGGTTTTCCTGTGAGGGCTTCGATGAGAAAGAGAGCGAGATGTCCTCCATCGAGTACGGGAATGGGAAGGAGGTTGAAGATGGCGAGATTGATGGACCATATAGCGATGGTCATGGCAAGAACGATAATTCCGCCTTGGACGGCTTCGCGTGCCATGGAAGCGATGCCGAGAGGCCCTGCGAGTTCAGCTTCGGAAGAAGCGGAAGGTCGGGATTGAGAGGTTGTACGGACTCCGAGGAAGTTGCTAAGACTCTCGCCGATGAAGAAGCTGACGCGGTATGCGGTGAGAGCGGCGTTTTTGGTGGCGTCGAAGAGTGAGTCTTTTTCGAGTCGCCCTTGAGAGGCGGTGATTCCGATGACGTAGAAGGTTTGGTTATCTCTGACGATTTTTTTGGGTGTGACGGAAAGGCTGAGGGAAGAGTTGCCTCTGGAGACGATGAGAGGCGAGGGGAGATCTTTTGATTTTTGGATGGCGTTTCTGAGTTCTTCGAAGCTGAAGATGGGTTGGTTGTTGTAGTGGGTGATGATGTCGCCGGTTTTGATTCCGGCACGTTCTGCGGGAGAGTTCTGGTGTATGGCACTTAATCCGGCTTCATTGTAAGGAGCGGGAACGTAGCGGCCGTGGAGAGAAAAGACGAGAACGAAAATGATGAGAGAGAAGATGATATTGGCAAGAGGTCCGGCAATGACGATGAAGGCACGTTGCAGCAGGGGTTGCAGGGGGAAGGCGAATTTTCTTTCTTGGGGGGGTATATTTTTGATGGCACTTGGGTCTAGGACGGCTTCGCCGCCGAGCATTTTGACGTAGCCTCCGAGGGGGAGGAGAGAGAATTGCCACATGGTACCTTTTTTGTCGAAGAATCCGATGATGCGAGGACCGATTCCGATGGCGAAGACTTCGACTTTTACGCCACATATTCTTGCGGCGAGGAAGTGTCCGAGTTCATGAACGAAGACGAGGGGTATGATGACGACGGCGAAGGATAAGAGGAAGGAGAGGAAATTGAAGAGGGTATCCATAAGAGTTTTTCCTTATTGGGCATGGAGTGAGGAGTAGGAATATTTTTCGATGATGTTGCGGGCAGTGTGTGCGACTTCATGAGCGAGGGCGAGTGTTTCTTGAGGGTTGAGGGGATGTTTTTGTGTGATGTGGTGTTCCATGGTGGATTGAATGGAGGGTGTGATGGCTCCGAAGGGTATCAGTTGTTCGAGGAAAGCGTGAGCGGTGACATCGCTTGCGACCCAATAGGCGGTACGGAGAGCGGCACCGTGCCTGGAGGCTTTTCGTGCCAAATCGAGAGCGGGGTAGCGTTCATGGTTGGGTTTTGAGAAGGAGAGGGTATGCTGAGAGAGATCGAGATTTTTGAGGGGCAGTGTCATGCGTTTGGGGTATGCGAAGCTGTGAGCGATAGCGATTTGCATATTGGGATTGCTGAGCATGGCGGTCTGGGTTCCGTCTGGATAGTGAACGAGGGCGTGAACGATGCTTTCGCGATGCAAGAGGACATGAATTCGGTCTTCGGGGAGTCTGAAGAGCATGGAGGCTTCGATAATTTCGAGGCCTTTATTGACCATGGTCGCGGAATCGACGGTGATTTTGTCGCCCATAGGCCAAACGGGGTGGTTGAGGACTTGTTGGGGTGATGCGTGGAAGAGTTCTTCGAGGGGCATATCGCGACAAGCCCCACCTGATGCGGTGAGGGTGATGGAGTGAAATTGGTGGGGTTGGGAGAGGAGTTGGAAGATTCCGTTGTGTTCGCTGTCGACGGGGATGATGGTTGTGTTGTGGAGGCGTGCGGTTTCGAGGAGATGTTCTCCGGAGCAGACGAGACATTCTTTGTTGGCAAGGGCGAGTATGGTCGTGGAGGAGAGGAGTTTGGTGAGTATGGGGAGGGCGTGATAGAGTCCTGAGATTCCCATGAGGGCCCAATCGTATGGTTCTGAAGCGAGTTTGAGGAGTTCGTCATGGCCTCCGAAGACTTGGCAGGAGGGCAGGAGGGTGTGGAGGGCGTCTTTGAGTATTTTTGCGGACTTTTGGTCGTGCATGCCGATTTTGAGGGGTTTGAATTGGAGAGCGAGGTCTCGCATGGTTTCGATATTTTTGTTTCCGACGAGGGTAGCGAGTGTGAAGGGTTCTTGAGAGGCTTTAAGGACGTTCATGGTGGAAGCCCCGATGGTTCCGGTGGCACCAAAGACGGCGATCTTTCTGGGAAGGGAAGAATTCATAATGTGACGACGTCCCAAAAAGCGATACAAAAGGCCATAGTGGGAATGGAGAGGATATAGCTGTCGAATCTGTCGAAGAGTCCGCCGTGGCCCGGAATGAGTTTGCCGGTATCTTTGATATTTCGTTTTCGTTTGAGGAATGAAATGATGAAGTCGCCAACTTGTGAGGCGAGGCTTATGGAAATGGCACTCAGCATGACGGGAATGGGGAGGTTGAGGAAGGAGTTAGGTTTGAGTCCTGGGTGTTGTGAGGACAGGAGGGCCCCGATGAGGGCGAACGCGACGGCAAAGAGGAGTCCCCCGAGGCACCCGGACCAGGTTTTTTTTGGGCTTATATTTTTGGCGATTTTGGGTCCTTTGAAAGTTTTTCCGACGATGTAAGCCATAATATCGGTAGAACTGACCACGAGAACGAGCCAAAGGGTGAGGAACAAGCCATTTTCATTGTATCGTATGGAAGCGAGAGAGACAAGGGTAATGGGGAGTATAAAGAGTCCGCCTATGTAGACGAAGTAGAATTCTTTTTTGTGGGTTGACGAGATGGTGAGTCCGATGATGCAGAGGAAGAGGGCAGTTCCGAGAGCGGGTGGTGCACCGTAGAGTGCGTAGACGGAGAGGGAGAGGATGAGGGATCCTCCGAGGAGGATTGAGAAGGTGAAGTGTTCGTTTGCGCGGGCAAGGAGTATCCATTCGCGAACGAGGAAGGGGGTGAGTGCGAGGAGAGCGAGGATGAAGAGCCATCCTCCGTAGAGTATGGGAATGGCGGCGAAAGTGATCATGACGAGGGCACTGAAGATGCGTTTTTGCCATTCTTGACGTAGCCATTTATGAGAGAATTTGCTGATACTAGATGGTATTTCCATAGCGTCTATTCCGTTTTTTGTAGAGCTCGAGGGTATGTGTGATGGTGTTGATGGTGACGTCTGGCCAGAAGGTATCGACGAAGAAGAGTTCGCTGTAGGCGGCTTGCCAGAGTAGGAAGTTGCTGATTCTTTTTTCTCCTCCGGTACGTAGGATGATGTCTGCCGAGGGAGCGGAGTGGAGTTGGAGTTGAGAATGGAAGAGTTTTTCGTTGATGTGTTCGGGTAAGATTTTGTGTTGAGCGACTTGGAGAGCGATATTGCGTGTTGTGGAGACGATATCATCTTTGCCGCCGTGATTGAGGGCGAGATAGAGGTTCATGCCTTGGTGATGAGCGGTGGATTGTTCTGCTTTTTGGATGAGAGAGAGGAGGGATTGGGGGAGAGAGTTACGATTTCCGATGATGCGGAAGCGGATGGAGTCATTATGGGTATTATAGATGAATTGGGAGAGAGTGTGTTCAAAAATGCTCATGAGTGCACCGACTTCTTCTTGGGATCGTTTCCAATTTTCGGTAGAGAAAGCGAAGAGCGTGAGATGTTTTATACCGAGATTGCTTATGGGGATGATGAGATTTTGGGCAACGAGGGCTCCTTTTTTGTGGCCTTCTATTCTGGGTAGGTTGTGTAACTTTGCCCATCGTCCATTGCCATCCATGATGATGCCAAGATGGAAGTCGTGTGGGAGGTTGAAGGTGAGTGGTTTTGTGTTGGTTTCCATGGAGTGCTTCCAATCGGGAAGATCGGGTGCATATTATATTGATGAGAGGTCATCTTTTTTCTTATCAAGTTCTGCGTCAATAAGGTTGGTGATTTTGTCTGTGAGTTTTTGGAGGTCATCGGAGACGGCTCGTGCTTCATCTTGAGAGATTTTGCTATCTTTTTCATTTTTTTTGAGGACGTCCATACCGTCTCTACGAATTTGTCGGACGGCGACTCTGCATTGTTCTGCGTATTTCCCTGCCATTTTTGCGATTTCGCGTCGTCTTTCTTCTGTCATTTCGGGAAGGTTGATGCGAATGACTTGTCCTTCAGTGATGGGTGAGACGCCGAGGGAGGAAGCGAGTATAGCTTTTTCGACGTGAGGAACGACATCGGCATCCCAGACTTGTATGCTTAGGGTTCGTGCTTCGACGACGGAGACGCTTGCGAGTTGGCTGAGTGGCATTTGGGAACCGTATGCGTCGATGCGTAAGGATTCGAGTATGGAGGGATGAGCTCTGCCGGTTCTGAGGCCGCTGAGTTCTTTTTTGTATTGTTCGATAGATTTGTTCATACGTTCTTCCATCTGATTGATGTCGAAAGTCATGATGAGAGACCCTTTCATGTGATGAGAGTATGTTTTCCGTTTCCTCTAGCGGCTTTCAGGAGAGCCCCACGTTCAAACACGTTGAATACGGTGATAGGTATATCATTATTTTTGCAGAGATGGATAGCGGCATTATCCATAATGGCGAGATGTTTTTCGTGGACTTCGTCGAAGGAGAGGGATTGGTAGTGTTTTGCGTCTTTATGAGTTTTTGGGTCTTTATCGTAGACTCCGTCGACTTTTGTGGCTTTGAAGAGGTCTGAGCAGCCCATTTCTGAAGCGCGAAGAGCGGCGGCGGTATCGGTACTGAAGTATGGATTGCCGGTTCCTGCGGCGAAGATGACGGTACGTTTTTTTTCTATATGACGTAGAGCTCTTCGTCTGAAGTAGGGTTCGCAAATGGCGGGCATGGCGACGGCGGACTGCACGCGGACTTGTTGTCCGAGGGCTTCGATGGCTTGTTGTAGAGCAAGAGCGTTCATGACGGTTGCGAGCATGCCGATGGTATCGGCGGTGACGCGATCCATATTGGGAGCTTCAGCCCCTCTAAACATGTTTCCGCCCCCAACGACGATGCAGTGGTCTATATTGTTTTCGGCAAGGGCGACGATGTCTTCGGCGATAGCGGATGCGGCTTGAGGGTCGATGCCGTATCCTCCGGGGAGGATGAGGGCTTCTCCGGAGAGTTTCACCAAGATGCGTTTAGCAGATGTTTGTGAATCTCCGGTTGTCATCATGAGTTCTAAGAAGTCTGCCCGAGGTGCAAAGATGCGAACCCGGAAAGTGAGATAGATATTCCTAGATTTTTGGCGGTATTTGCGATGAGGTCTTTAATTTTTGTTTCGTTATCGATGACGAAGACTTGTTCTTCGAGGACGTGTTCTTCATAGAATTTCCGCATCCGCCCTTCGACCATTTTTTCGATGACTTCCGGGGGTTTGCCGGAACTTTGTGCCTGTTCTGTGAGGATGGTACGTTCTCTGTTGAGGGCGTTTTCGTCGACATCGCTCCGTTTTGCATATGAGGGATTGGAAGCAGCAACATGCATAGCGAGTTGTTTTCCAAGTTCGAGACATTCCGCCTTGGATGTGTCGGAAGTTTCGAGGGCGACGAGGACGCCGATTTTTCCCATGTTGGGAGCTTCCTGTCCGTGGACATAGCCGGCGATGATTCCTGAAGAGACATCAAGTGAGACGAGATTTCTCAAGGCCATGTTTTCGCCGATGGAGGCGATCATGTCGGTAAGAGTGTCTTCTACGGATCGGTTGTTTTCGAGCGTTTGTGTTTTGAGGTTGTCGAGAGAAGAGGAGACGAGGGCTTTTTCTGCGACACTACGGACGAAGTTCTGAAATTTTTCGTTCCGTGCGACGAAATCGGTTTCGCAGTTGATTTCTACGAGGATGCCGTGTCCCTCGTGAACGGCAAGGCCAACGAGTCCCTGAGATGCGGTGCGGTCAGATTTTTTGCTTGCGGTGGCAAGACCTTTTTTTCTGAGGTAGTCGATAGCGGCTTCTAAGTCGCCGCCTGTTTCTGCGAGGGCTTTTTTGCAGTCCATCATACCGACGCCGCTTCTTTCTCGCAGGGCTTTTATGGTATCCATAGTGATTTCAGTCATGATTTTTCCTTAATTTTTGAGAGAGGGAAATAAGAATAAAAGGGGGATTCACAAAGAATTTAGCTTGTGGCTTCTTCTTGAGGAGCGGTCTCTGTGTCAGGAGGATGTGAGGTGTTTTCCTCTTGCGTTGGCGTTTCGGGCGTCTCTTCCTGAGGAGCGGCTTCGCTCTCGAAAGGTTTTTCCTGACTGCCGACATCTTGATTTTGGGCGTTGATATAGCTGCTCAAACCTTCGACGATGGTGCTTGTGAGGAGATCGCAGTAGAGGTTGATGGCTCTTCCGGCGTCGTCATTTCCTGGGATGGGGTAGTCGATTCCATCAAGAGAGCTATTGGTGTCGACAATGGCGACAACGGGGATTCCCAATTTTTTGGCTTCTTTGATGGAGATGTGATCGATGTTGGTGTCGATGACAAAGATAATATCAGGACGCCCCGGCATATCTTTGATTCCGACGAGGATCTGGTTGAGTTTATTGAATTCCCGTTCTTTGCTGAGCAATTCTCTTTTGGTGAGTCCGAGATTTTCGGAATCATCAAGCAAGACGCTGAGTTCTTTGAGGTGGGTAATGGACTGCGAGATGGTCTGCCAGTTGGTGAGGGTTCCACCGAGCCAACGGTGATTGATGTAATATTGGTGGGATTGCAGAGCGGCATCTGCGATGGCTTGCCGTGCCTGTTTTTTTGTGCCGACAAGGAGTGCGTGTCCGCCATTGGCGACGACATCATGAATAGCCTGCAAGGCCCGCTTGAGCAAGGGAGCGGTTTTGTCGAGGTTGATAATGTGGACGCCATTTCGTGCACCGAAGATGTAGCGTTCCATTTTGGGGTTCCAACGGTGTGTTGTGTGTCCGAAGTGAACGCCAGCTTCGACGAGTTGTCGAATAGTGATAGAAGGTATAGCCATGAGATAAAGAGCCTTTCGTTTCCGGTTGTTTCCTCTGCAAGGTTGTGATGCACTTTTGAGCTCTGAGAGTTCAAGAGACGCACACCGGAAAGTCTCAAGAGACGGCACTCTAAGTTGGAGTGTGAATCTTGTGCTTGTCCTTGCATGGGGTATGAG
>CAKMZR010000049.1:0-3909 GCA_929200455.1 uncultured Alphaproteobacteria bacterium
ACCTTACCGTCTCCCAAATCTCCCACAAAAAATAAAAATATCTGTCCCAACGATATGCCCGCATATGTCGTTGCCATGTAAATGCTCATCACCTTACCCCGAAACTCATTCTTCGCCGCGTGATTAAACCAACTGTCCCCCACCACAAACGTCGCCGCCATCGCAAATCCATAGCAAAATCTCAAAAATGCCCAGAAATATACATTCACATACACGTCCAGCAATATCACACTCGTCGTCAATAACGCCGTCGACAACGCAAATAACCTCACATGCCCTATCCGAAGAATAATATGTGACGCCGTCATCGCCGCCACTATCGAACCTAACGTGTAAATACCTCCCAAAATACCCACGCTCAGAGTGTCAAGACCATTCTCTATCGCCATCACTCCAAAAAATGTACTCATCATACCATGACCCACCATCTGGATAAGAACCCCAATCGCTAACGGAAACGTCCGTCTCAAAGCCTCTTCCATAAGAAACATCCCCTCACAAAAAAAATCAAAAAGTTACACCCAGGAAAGACCGTCATTCTACTACGTTTCCAAAAAAATCAGAAACATAAATCACCCGCAAAAAAAATAATTATTCACCCAGACCCCATACAAACCCTAAATCCCGTCCACGACCTCACGCTCAAGCTGAACCTCCACCGCAGGCACATAAGATTTCAAATCCTTCACCTCATACAATACCGCCTTTATCAACGGCTCTTGGCGATCCGTCGTGCTGTAAGGAAAACCCTTATAAATCAAACGGTAACCGTCTATCCTCATCGTGTGAAATACACGATCAACAGAACCTATGCCATGAAAATTATTCGTACTCGTCACACTCTCCGTTCCATTAAACTCAGAACGAAACGGATAAACCTGCAACGGATAATCACTCGCCAACTTCGAGAAAAATCCATACACCGTACAACGCTCGCCCTCCAACGGAACCACACGCGTCACAAAAATACCAATCGGATGTCCAAATGTCTCACTCTTGCCATAGTACGCCGCCTTCTTGAATCCCTTGCAATAACGCTCCACACGAAAATCCGTGTCCTTAAACGTCTGGTACGTCGAAGGCACAAACAATCCATTGTCCGTGAAAATATTCTTACCATAACCAAAACGGTAGTCCCTATCTCCACGATCATTGCCCGCACACGACACCAGCAAAAAACTACACAACAACAATACTAGACAATTCTTCTGCATCTTCATCCTTCAAAACTCCACACCTACTCCACCCCTCCGTAACAGTGTAGCGGTGAATCGGAAAAACACAAGCCTTCTACACCCTTCCCTTTTCATCAAACTCACGTTACAATTTTTTATCGTAAAATCTCAATACCCACCCTCCCCCTAAAAATTATGCCTCCCCTATCTCCCTCCGACATCAAAAATATGAAAAATACTCAGAAAATTGTCGCCATTTCCCTCTCTACCGCTCCCCTTGCACATCTTGCTGACCCCCTCGTCGATATCATTCTCGTCGGAGACTCTCTCGCTATGACGCTCTTCAACCTCTCATCCACGCAATGCATCGACGTTCCCACCATGACCCGTCATGGAAAAGCCGTCGCTCTTGCCGCTTCACACGCTCTCGTCATCATCGATATGCCCTTCAAATCCTATGACTCCCCCCAGATCGCTCTCGAAAATGCTCAACACTTCCTCGAAAATACAAAAGCTCACGCCGTGAAAGTCGAAGGCGGAACCGAAATGACAGAAACCATCAAAATCCTCGTCTCTCACGACATTCCCGTCTGTGCTCACATCGGACTCCTTCCCCAATCCATCCCACCCGGACAAAAATTTACACCAACAGGACACTCACAAAAACAAAAAAATCAACTCCTCAATGACGCCATCGCCGTCGAAAATGCCGGCGCTTTCGCCGTCGTGCTCGAAGCCATCGTCGAACCCCTCGCCAAAGAAATATCTCAAACCCTCTCCATACCCACCATCGGAATCGGCGCTTCTCCACAATGCGATGGACAAGTCATCGTCGCCGAAGATATTCTCGGATTCTCAACAAAAGACACCCCTCGCTTCGTCAAACAATACGCCCAAATACACGCCCACATCTCTCACGCCTTCTCCCAATACGCAAAAGAGGTCCGAAATCTCTCCTTCCCAGAACCAAAACACTGCTACTACGAACCAAAAAAAAAGGAAACATCATGACTTCTCCCACCTTCACCAACCTCAACTTGCTGCGAAATCAACTCCAAAAACATAGAAACGATTCACAGTCCATCGCTTTCGTTCCCTCCCTCGGCGGACTCCATGAAGGCCACGCATCCCTCATCCGAATCGCAAGCGCAAAAGCTCAAAAAGTCGTCGTCTCACTCTTCCTCAATACTCCTCAGTTCAACAACAAAAATGACCTCGAAAACTATCCCAACAGCCTCAAAGACGACAAAGACTTCATCAATAATCTCAAATGCCCCACCCTCATCTACGTTCCCTCTCACAACGACATCTATCCCCCGGACTTCTCCACGCTTGTCTCCCTGCCCGCTCTCGAAAAACAACTTTGTGGTGCTCACAGACCCCAACATTTCGCCGCCGTCGCCACCATCGTCACAAAACTTCTCCTCCAAATCTTACCCGATTATGCCGTCTTCGGCGGAAAAGACTTCCAACAACTCCGCATCATTCGACAACTCGTCAAAGACCTCGATATACCCACCCACATCATCGGGGCTCCCACAGTCCGCGAACACGACGGACTCGCCTTCTCCTCCAGAAATCTCATGCTCTCAGAAACCCAAAGAGCCATCGCGCCCCTGCTCTACAAAACCATCTCAGAACTCGCAAAAATCGCCGCCTCCGGTGCCAACATGGACAAACCCTCCAAAGAAGCAGAACAAAAACTTATCTCCCACGGATTCTCTTCCGTCGACTACATCGGACTCTTCAGCGAAAAATCTCTAGAAAAAATGGAAAAAATAAATTTGGACATCCTCCCCCATCATGGTAGAATATTCGGTGCAGCTTCCCTTGGAGAAGTTCGTATCATTGATAATGTCGGTATTCACTGTCTCGAGGAGGCCTAGACCCCGTCATCGACATAAAAATCAATGTATGTCCTTCTGCAAAAACCAATTTTGTAAAGTGCAAAATCATGACCTTAACTCAATGCAAACACTCTCTCTTCGCGGTAGCCTTTTCCGCCATCCTCTCACTCTTCACATTCTCTCACGCTCTCGCGATTGAACCCGTCTATACCGGATTCTTCAGTTCCAACGCCGTAGGTGGATACGATACCGTCTCCTTCTTCAAAAACAAAAAACCAACCAAAGGAAAATCTCAATTCTCCACTTCCTACAAAGGAGCAACCTGGCTTTTCTCTTCTCAAGACAACCTCAATGCTTTCAAAAAAAATCCTGACCAATATGCTCCTCAGTACGGCGGATACTGTGCATGGGCTATCTCTCAAGGCTACGATGCAAGCGGCAGCCCTAAACACTACAAAATCGTAGATGGAAAACTCTACCTCAATTATAATGCCGGCATCCAAAAAAAATGGATGAAAAATATTCCCAAGCACATCGCGAGTGCCAACAAAAATTGGCCGAATTTGGTCGATGCAAACTGAAAATCTCAGGTGAGAGGGGCCGCGTCGAGGGGGCAACGTTCCGCGAGGGGGTGACCAGTGAAAATATCAGGTGGGCGACCTGTTCCGTGAGAGGGAAAGTCGAGGGCAAGGTGAATGAGGGGCGGCGTCGAGGGGGGGCAACGTTCCGCGAGGGAGTCGCTGGTGGAGGGGGGGCAACGTTCCACGAAGGGGCAGCCAGTGAAAATCTCAGGTGAGAGACCCGTGCCGCGAGGAGGCAGTCAGTGAAAATCTCAGCTAAGCAAACCCTTCCACGAGGAGGCAGTCAGTGAAAATCTCAGCTAAGAA
>CAKMZR010000049.1:4009-9572 GCA_929200455.1 uncultured Alphaproteobacteria bacterium
CAGTGAAAATCTCAGCTAAGAAGCCCATTCCGCGAGGAAGCAGCCAGTGAAAATCTCAGCTAAGAAACCCGTGCCGCGAGGAAGCAGCCAATGAAAATCTCAGGCGGGCAACCCGTTGTGCGAGGGAGAAGCCAGTGAAAATATCAGCTAAGCAACCCGTTCCACGAGGGGGTAGCCAGTGAAAATCTTAGCCAAGCAACCCGTTCCGCGAGGAGGCAGTCAGTGAAAATCTCAGCCAAGCAACCCGTTCCGCGAGGAGGCAGTCAGTGAAAATCTCAGGCAGATGACCCGTTCCGCGAGGAGGCAGTCAGTGAAAATATCAGCTAAGCAACCCGTGCCGCGAGGGGGTAGCCAGTGAAAATCTCAGCTAAGGAAACCCTTCTGTGAGGGGGCTGCCAGTGAAAATCTCAGCTAAGCAACCCCTTCTGTGAGGGGGCTGCCAGTGAAGAGCACATGCAACTCCAAACCGGTAAACAGACCAAACTTCAGAAATGTAAACTTTCCTCACAAAGCCTAAAATCCCTTACATGCTGTGCATGTACCATGCCCCGCGTGTCCCGACTCCCACCAAAACCAAATCTCAGCCAGAAGAATCTATACCCTCCCTCAGCAACGCCTCTACCTTCTCCGATACCTCACCATCTCGGAAACTACGACAACGCTCAACCTTCATAATCTCCTCCACAAAAGACTGAACATAGTCAAGATCTTCATTCACCAAAACCCAATCATACTCTAACGCATGATCCAACTCTCCCGCCGCTTGCGACATCCTCTTCGCTATCACATCACGATCGTCTCGACGACGTCCCTCCAAACGACTACGCAACTCCTTCATGCTCGGAGGCAACAAAAATATACTCACCAAATCCTTTCCCAACTCCCCTCGGAGCTGACGATAACCCTGCCAATCAATGTCAAAAATAACATCAAAACCCTCAGAAAGCTTCTCCTCAACAGGACCGCGAGGAGTCCCATACTTATAACCAAAAACTTCCGCGTGCTCCAATAATTCACCCTCCCTCACCATATCCCCATACCGAGACTCGTCCACAAAAAAATAATCCACACCCTCCCTCTCACTGCCCCGACAATCACGCGTCGTCACCGACACAGACACATGATAATCACCCCCACTCTCCAATAAACGACGCACAAGCGAACTCTTACCCGCTCCAGAAGGTGACGACACAACCAACGCAACACCCCTCCTCTTCCTCATAACCTCCTCCAACGCAAAAAACCTTTCTCCACTTCATCCATAAACCACCACACCAATATATAATAACGGATTCTCTCAGCCTTTCACATATACCCCCAATAATGATACCATAAAATCATTCCACCAACCCCACATACCCTAAACACCATGCGTCCAGACTCTCTCGCCTTCCTGTTCTCTTCCATTCAGTCGCTCCCCGGAATCGGAAAAAATCATCACGCCTCCCTGCAAAAACTCGTAGGACCCCTCAATATCGACCTCCTCTTTCACCTCCCAAGAACCTTCATCCAATGGGAACACGTATCCTCCATCAAAAATACTCTCCATGACCAACATATCTCCATCACACTCACTGTCCGCTCACACCAAAAATCTTCTCCCAGAACTCCACACAGAGTCCTCTGTATCGACCAAGACGGAAACCATATCTCCCTCGTCTACTTCCAAAAAAATTCCTACCTGGAAAAAAATCTACCCGTAGGCGAACAGAAAATTATTCAAGGAAAAATCGAATACTATCGAAATCAACCCCAAATCACCCACCCTCAACACATCTTCTCCCTCCACAAAAATAATCAACCCCCCAACCTCATAGAACCACTATACCCCCTCTCCGCTTCCCTCACCCAATTCACCCTCAGACGTGCCATACAACATATCCTCAAAAATCTACCTCCATGCCCAGAATGGATACCCCAAAAAACACTCAATAACCAAAAATGGCCCTCCTTCAATGACGCACTCCAAAAAACACACTCCCCCTCAACACCACAAGACCTCGAACCCCTCTCACCTCACAGACAAAGACTCGCATACGACGAAACACTCGCTCACCAAATCTCTATCGCTTCCACCCAAAATGACGCAAAAATTCACAAAAAAATTTATACCCTCGCCCCCAATCCCTCCTTCCTCAAAACCTTCTCCTCTCTCATACCTTTCTCCCTCACATCAGACCAAAATAACGCCATTCTCACCATCCTCAACGATATGTCTCTGCCCTCCCCCATGCAACGACTCCTACAAGGCGACGTCGGGAGCGGAAAAACTATCGTCGCTTTCGCCGCCATCATCGCCGCAGCTCAAAACGGATTCCAATCCGTACTCATGGCCCCCACAGAAACCCTCGTCCATCAACACGCCCAAAACCTCTCCCCCCTCGCCAAACACTTCGGATTCCCAATCTATACCCTCACCGGAAATCATTCCGCAAAACCCCAAAAAAATACCCTCGAAAATATCCAAAACGGAAACGCACTCATCACCATCGGAACTCACGCTCTCTTCCAAAATAAAAGCCTCTTCAAAAATCTCAACCTCGTCGTCATCGACGAACAACAAAGATTCGGTGTCCATCAACGACTCTCCCTCCTCAGAAAAGGACTGAATACCGATATGCTCCTCCTTACCGCCACACCCATTCCCAGATCCCTCATGATGATACACTACGGAAATCTCAACGCCTCCTTCCTCAAAGAAAAACCTCCAGGACGAAAACTCATCAATACCACCGTATCCAACATACAACGCCTGCCAGAACTCGAACACGCCATCAAAAGACATATCAAAAAAAATGGACTCATCTACTGGGTCTGCCCCCTCGTCGATGAAGGGCAAAATACCGAACTCTCACACGTCACAGGACGTGCTGAACAACTCGCCCAACAATTCGGCGAACACAATGTCGCTCTCATCCACGGGAAAATTAAAGGCACAGAACGACAAAATATTATCAAAAACTTCTCATCCGCAAAAACACCCATCCTCGTCGCAAGCACCGTCATCGAAGTCGGAATCGATGTACCCGCAGCCGACGTCATGATCATCGAACACGCAGAACGCTTCGGACTCTCTCAACTCCACCAACTACGAGGACGCGTCGGACGCGGCCAAAATGACGCCTTCTGCATCCTCCTCTACGCACCTCCCCTCTCCCACGTCGCTCAACAAAGACTCAATATCATACGACAATCTCAAGACGGATTCTTCATCGCAGAAAAAGACCTCGAACTCAGAGGAGCCGGCGACGTCCTCGGAACAAGACAAAGCGGCGATCTCCAATTCCACTTCATCAATACCCACGAACACAGAAAAATACTCGACCTCGTCTCACACGACATCAAGCAATACCAAATCTCACCCCAAAATCACGAACATATCCCACACCTCCTCTCCCTCTTTCAGTATGACAAAACCCTCAACCTCACAAAAAGTGGCTAAAGCTCATCATAACCCGAATCATAAATACCCCACACGTCCTCCTCCCACTCAGAACTTGAACTGCCGCGAACCCGTACCTTAAACATATCAGCACCATACACCGTCTCAGCACCGTCGGGAACAAAACTATATCCCAAACGAAACTCATACGTACCAGCACCCCCTCTCTTCGCAGCATCACGATCCAATGTCAAGGCACCCGTCTTCGCATCAAGACTCAACCATGAAGGCACACTCTCCGACTCATTCGCACGCTCAAGGCTAAATACATCACGCTTACCGTCCACCGCATAACGATAATGATGAAACAAATCTTCCGGCAAGTTTATCTTCAATGAACCCGTATCGCCAGTCTTCACCTCTATGTCCGGTACACTATTTTTCAACCTCAAGGAAGAAAAAGTCGTATCACGATCCTTGCTGCTCAGATACATCCAGTACGACCCTATGCCCTCATCTCCATTGTCCCCGGAACCCACAACAACATAGTAATCGCCAGGCGTGCTCACACTAAAAATCTCAATCTCCGCATCACGCGTGTACTTAGCCTTCTCTATGTTCACCGTCACAGCACCTCCGGAACTATCCCTCAATCCCACGATCTTCGGATCGCCAAGACTTCCCCTTCCATAACCTTGACCTCCCACATAAAGCGTATAACGCACATCCGTCTCCAAAGACTCAAGCTTAATCCAATCCTCATCCCCAACCTTCTCTATCACTCCCCGTAACCTCCCTTCCACCTCAACCCTGCCCACACTCGAAGTATTCGCACTATAGTCATCCTCTCGCAAACTCTTGTCCGCAGAAAATGCCGTCACACTCAGCTGGTACGTCAAATGAGGGTACGATGCCCCTCCAGACACCACAACCTCATAGTCCCCTGCCTCCAATCCCAAATAAAGACCATTGTACACATTGTCGCCGTCCGTGAAAGATTGACTGTATTCCGCTCCCTCACCCGGCTTTTCAGGTACCGCCAACGCATCACCTCCAGCCTTCTTCACATACACACTAAACGACTTCTGAGAATAAAGTACACGATCAAAAAATAATCCCACATGCGACGCCTTCTCTAGCGTAAATCTATAAGTATCACTGTCTCGACCCCCCAAAGAGTCACTGATACGCTGCTCACTATCATCCAATATCCCCAAATCCCTATCTCCGTCAGAAGCCTCAGAAACCGTAAACTTTGTCACCTTCTCGTTGTTGCCCTCGTTCAATTCCTCTACCTCCCTATCCGTGTCCACACGCGATATAAGATAAAAATCTCCCGCCTCCTGATAATTCGGCAAAGACACCCCCGTCTTCTTGCTCCGCCACATCCCTCCCGCCAACCACTTCATGCTCGTCAGACCCAAATACGCATCATCCTTATCCCAAGTCCCGTCCTTAGACAAATAATGCTTAACATAAGTCGCACCAGAATATCCCGTTCCCTTGTTCTCAAGAGTCAGAGAAAAATATACGTAAACTCCCGCATAAAATTTACCCGCCAACAAATCTATAGTCTTGATCTCCAAATCAGGAAGACCATCCGCCTCATCCACCGTAAACTGGTACGAACCCCCAGAACCCTCTTGCACGATCTTCACATAATAATCTCCCGTAGTCCCCACATCCACCTTGTCAAATCCAGATGATACCACCTTCGTGCCATCCACCTCATCGTACACGCCCTCAATCTTTCCCCCGCCCTTTATGGCCAAACGCACACGAGGACCTCGTGCCAAACTCAAACCATTCGCACCAAAGCCCACCATGTCTATCCTCACCCAGTCCTCATCACCACTCCCGTCAATCGTTCCCGCAAACAAACCTCCAACCCTCACATAACCGTAAGGTGCAGCCTCCAATTCCGTATCACTCGCCTCCGTTATGCCCGCCAATGACTTGTCACCATCAGAAAATCTTAACTTCTCTATACCCACCAAAAGATCAACACCTCCAGAACTGCCCTTCTTCCATATCATGTAATCGTCAGAACTCACGATCTTCACTCCATAAGCAGAAGCCGAACCTTCGTACTTCGCCGTGTCCTCTCCACTGCCGCCATAAAGCCTGTCATCTCCCGCTCCTCCCTCAAGCACATCATTTCCGTCCCTCCCCTCAAGAACA
>CAKMZR010000050.1 GCA_929200455.1 uncultured Alphaproteobacteria bacterium
AGATTATTTACCAGCAATCGATTGATCTTGAGGATGCTCTTGCGTCTCGTAACAATGATATTGTTCTTGCGTCTGAAGATATTGGATTTGATCTTGTATCATTGGAGTATGTGACGCAAAACGGCACTCATGCGAGAGATGGTTCTTTATTTGAGTCGTTGCCTATTAAGGCACTTTCTGAGGCATATCGTCTTTCTGAGGGTGAGATTTCTGCGGTGATGGACGATGGGGCTCAAGGTTATTTGGTGGTTCGTGTGACGGCGGAGAATCCTGAGTCTTTGAGGCCGTATGATACGGTTGTGCCACTTGTGACGAGTGCTTGGTTTTACACGCAGAGGTCGGAGAAGGCGTATCAGGAACTCAAGCGACAAGCACAAGATTTTCGGAAGGTTTCTGTCGGGCGTGATGATCTTTTGTCCTTGAGTAAGCACCTTGAATCGCCTCTTGTCTCGAGTGCACTTTTTACCCGCAATGGTCAGAAGGTTGTGCGCGAAGAGCAGGCCCCCCTTCCTCCTGAGCATCTTGTGTCGGAAGTTTTCAACATGGAACTTCATCATATTCTGATTGAGAAGGACAATACGGGTCCTATTTTGATTTGGCTTGAGGATGTGCGTTCTCCCGAGGACAATGCCTTGACTCAAGAGCTTGCGGGGAAAGAGTGGGAACGCACGACGGATCAAGTCACCGCACAGAATTTGAACAATCAACTCCGCACGCAGGCTTCTATAGAGGTAAACACGCCTGTTGTGGAGGCACTTTACGACATTCTGTAGTCTTTTTATGATGACATCTTCTTCTTTTGTGCCGCCTCGAGGCGATGCGATTTTGATTGTAGATTTTGGGAGTCAGGTGACTCAGCTTATTGCGCGACGCATCCGCGAGCTTTCTCTTTACAGTGAGATTCTTCCCTACCATGGGGTGACGCCTGAGTTTGTGTCAAGATTTTCTCCTTGTGGTATTATTTTGTCTGGTGGTCCTGACAGTCTTTCGATTTCCGAGCGAGAGGCCCCATCTATTGATGGAGCTATTTTGGACATGGGGATACCTGTTCTTGGGATTTGTTATGGTATGCAGTTGATGGGAATTCTTTGTGGAGGTCGCGTGGTGCGATCGGGTCATCGAGAGTTTGGGAGTACGACTATTCGGATAGAAGGTTCGTCTCCTTTTTTTTCTGGTGTTTGGAGCAAGGGAGAAACGCCTACGGTGTGGATGAGTCACGGAGACAAGGTTGAGTCACTTCCTTTGGGTTTTGAGTCTATAGCGTCGAGTGCGAATGCGCCTTATGTGGCTTTTGCGCACGAAGAGAAAAGGCTTTACGGAGTTCAGTTTCACCCTGAAGTGCACCACACGCCTCAGGGCGGGGTTCTTATTGAGAATTTTGCTCGGAATGTGTGTAAGGCGAGGTCTTCTTGGACGATGCCATCTTTTCGAGACATGGCGGTGGGTAAGATTCGGGAGTCTATTCCTAGGGGGAAGCGCGTTCTTTGTGCTCTTTCCGGAGGGATTGATTCTATGGTGACGGCGAAGCTTCTCCACGAGGCAATAGGAGATCGTCTTGTGTGCGTGTATGTGGACAATGGTCTTATGAGGAAGGACGAGACGGAAGAGGTGGAGAGTCTTTTTCGGGATCATTTTTCTGTACCGCTTGATGTATGCAGGGAGGAGGAACGTTTTCTTTCTCGTCTTTCAGGAGTGGAAGACCCGGAGCAAAAGCGTAAGATTATAGGTCATACTTTTATAGATGTGTTTGAGGAGCGAGCCTTGCATCATGGTTCTATAGGGTATCTTGCACAGGGGACTTTGTATCCTGATGTGATAGAGTCTGTGGATGTGAGGGGTTCTTCATCTTCTACGATTAAGTCGCACCATAATGTGGGAGGTCTTCCTGAGAGGATGGACCTTGAGTTGGTGGAGCCTCTTCGCGAGTTGTTTAAGGATGAGGTTCGTCTTTTGGCACGAGAGCTTTCACTTCCGGATCGTTTTGTGTCCCGTCATCCCTTTCCGGGTCCCGGACTTGCGGTGCGAATTCCAGGAGGGGTGACGAAGGCGCGTTGTGATATTTTGCGTGAGGCGGATGCTATTTTTATCGAGTCATTGCGTCGCGCGGGATTGTATGACGAGGTGTGGCAGGCTTTTGTGGTGTTGTTGCCTGTGCGTTCTGTGGGTGTGATGGGAGATGACAGGACGTATGCGTATGGATGTGTTTTGCGTGCGGTGACGTCTGTGGATGGGATGACGGCGGCTTGTGCGTCACTTGACATGAAGTTTCTCCAAGGTGTGGCGAATGACATTATTAACAGTGTGGAGGGCATTAATCGCGTGACGTTTGATCTTACGAGCAAGCCTCCGGGAACGATAGAGTGGGAATGAGATTTGCTTTGTCTTTTGGGAGAGATTCTGTTTAGATTTGGGGGAAGGGTGTAGAGAGAGGAAGCAAAGGATCGTATTATGAGAGAGTTTTTTTCGACTGAGAAGGCAAGTCTTTACGAGGGAGATTGTGTGGAGGTTCTCCGTGATTTTCCTGACAAGAGTTTTGATCTGATATTTGCGGATCCACCTTATTTTTTGTCGGGGGGAGGGATAACCTGTCAAAATGGGAAGATGGTGAGTGTGGATAAGGGTTCATGGGACAAGGCTATGGACTTGGAGGCGATTCATGAATTTAACAGGGCTTGGCTCTCGTCTTGCCGGGATAAGCTTACGGACAATGGCACAATATTTGTGAGTGGGACGTCTCACAATATTTACAGCATAGGATTTGCGTTGCAGGAGTTGGGATTTAAGGTTCTGAACGACATCAGTTGGTTTAAGGTGAATCCTCCGCCGAATTTGAGTTGTCGTTATTTCACGCACAGCACGGAGCAAATTATTTGGGCGAAGAAGGATTCGAAGGCGAAGCATAAGTTTAACTATGATCTTATGAAGGCGATGGACGATCCTTCTCCGGGGAAGCAGATGTTGAGTTTGTGGAAGATACTCCCGCCGAAGAAGGAGGAGAAGAAGTTTGGCAAGCATCCGACTCAGAAGCCCTTGGCTCTTTTGGAGCGTATTATTCTTGCGGCGAGTTCTGAGGGTGATCATGTATTGGATCCTTTTGTGGGGAGTGGAACGACGGGAGTGGCATCGCTCCGTTTGGGACGTAGGTTTGTGGGCATTGACACGGATGTATCTTTTCTTGATCTTGCAAAGCAGCGGATGAAGGCGGTTTCTCCTGTGCAAGAAGTTTTGGAAATCAGAGATGTTCCTCTATTCCAAGAAGTTCGTAAGGTAGTTGATTGAAATAATAATGACATCCAACTGATTCAATGTAGTCGAGCACGTCTTTATAGGTAGGTTTTTTGAACCAATCATTGAGAACATAAACATACTCAACTTTTATGCCTTTGATTGATCTGCAAAGCTTTTGATACTGTTTTTTCTTGAAATCACAAGTTTGGAGCTTTTCGTCCGTAGAACCCTCTATTTCTTGGTATTTTTTTTCAATGATGACAAGTGTATTAGTTGTAAGAGAAATGTAAGCCTCATCTGGGAGCAATTGTTTTGAAATGATTGATTTCCAATCTATGCCTTGGGTCTTTAGAAACTGGCTGTAAAAGCTATGTTTTTTCAGTATATATCCAACGTGTTTGTCGAAATTAAAAACTTTGCCCCCTTCAATCTTCATTCCCTTTGATTGCAGAAAGGCATGCAGGTCGCTCTCGCGTTCAAATTTTTCTCCTGATTGCGTGTTTGCACCGCCAACTCCGCCTTTTTTCATAGTGAAAACTTTCTTGATATTTATTAAATTTACCAGTATAGAGAGTATGCCATGGAGGAGGAACCATAGCAATTTTTTTTTGAGTTTGAGAGGCAGGAGGTTTATCTGATGTTTTGTATTAAAATTGACATTCCTCAAGAGGCCTGTGACATTGACGATGAGCTCAAGGCGATTTACCACAGCAAAGACAGTGTGTGTATATGGGTTTTTAGGACGCGAGCGGATCGGAATCGCTTTATGGACGAGACGCAAGGGATGAACAAAGAGGATCGGCAGAGTTCTTTTGAGTCTTTTTACGAAGCTGAAGACTAGTGTACTATGGAGTTTTTGGTATCTTATCTTCCTCTTTGGGCGTTTATAGCTCTTATGGTGGGGACTCCGGGTCCTGCGAATCTTCTGATGGTATCCTCGACGTCCGCACACGGTTTCAAGGCGACGATGCCTTTTTTTCTGGGCATCGTGACCGGAAAGATTTTGTTGATTCTCTTCATAGCCCTCGGGTTTAGCCCCCTTATTCATGCCTATCCTTCTTTGCGGATAGTCTTTTCTTTGCTCTCAGCTTTTTACCTTTGTTATCTTGCCCTCAAGGGCTGGAACAGTGGGACTTCTTCGTCTGAGAGCACAGCCCCGCTCACATATGTTGCCGGAGTTTTCGTCCACCCGCTCAACCCGAAAGGCTGGGTCATGGTCACCCTTGCCTATGCGTTATTTGGGCCCAAATTCACGACGCCCTTTGAAGAGACATTTCTCATACCGTTAAGTTTTCTGGCTGCACAATTTATTTTTCTCCCTTCTTGGGGTCTTGTGGGTTTTTTCTTCAGAAGACAAATAAGCAACAGTCCTTTTTTGAACCGTTTTCTGATTCTTCTTACCATTGCGGCAGTTTTATGGGCCCTCTCTCAACAACCGCTGTTCTAGGAATGTTTAGAATACGCCCATGAGAGCCTCTCTTTCTTCTTCTGCGAGATCTTTTACTTCGTGATCGATGTAGCGAAGCGATATACGCACCCTCCGACCGATGACTTTTTTGCTCTCTACAGAAATTTCTCTTTTTCCCATTAAGCATCGCAAATCGAGGAATCCGTCACTTGTTTCTGGGGTCTCAATTTCGACGGATCCATACCGCGACAAATATTTTTTCAGGCCTCCAAATAGAGCCGGACCCGCTTCGTCTTCTGCAACATCGCGGTAGAGGGCGATCTCACTTACACGAGAAGATAAGGGGGTTACACAGACATGGCAGTCCATCATTCCCAAAAAGGGTTTGTCCATGAGTACGCCGTAGACCTTTTCTCCACGTTCTGTTTCGCTCAATCGAGGGGAATTTCCCTCAAATTCACATCCGAGTTCCACACCTGACGCACTCTTTATATCTCCGTCGTTGTTTGTCATATCAATAACCTTCCTCTTGAAATTGGGTAAACACGTTTAAGTTTTGTCTGTGTTTGTCACAATAATTTATACGAGTTAAAGGCAAGAAAAGCAACCATAGATTTAAAATGTGATTATAAACACGTGCTTTAAGGTTTTTTTATTCCCCTAGGAACCATGAATGCATGAAGGCATTGACTTTTTCTGGTTGTTCGAGAGGAGAGAGGTGTCCGCACTGTTCTAAGATTTCGAGTCGTGCTGACGGGATGAGTCTTTTCATTTCTGCCTGAAGGAAAATAGGTGTGACTTCATCATCTTCTCCGCCTACGGCGAGGGTGGGACATTTGATATATTGTTCTATTGATTGTCTTGAGTCAGGTCTGTTGATGGTGGCTTCTTGCTGATTACGGAATTCTTCTCCTGTGAAAGTTTCAGCCATTGCGAGTACGCAAGAAGTGATGGTTTCGTTGTTGAGATGATAGGGGCTGATGACGGAAGGGAGGAGTCTGGGTGTCATTCCTTTGAAGCCTTTGAGGTATGACTGTTTGATGAGTTTTTGTCTAAAAGCCGAGTGTGCGGGTGTGTCGGCTCTGAGCGAGGTGTTGAGCATCATAAGTTTTTGGACTCTGTGTCCTGCTTGACGCATGACTTCACATGCGACGTAGCCTCCCATTGACAATCCTGCGAGGAAGAAGGTGTCATGACTGCGAGAGTCGATTTCTTGTATGACCCGCTCAGCAAGCAGAGACACCGACGACTCATGGTAGAGTTCGGGTACGATGATGTCGAGGTGGGGTGAGAGGTTTGAAATTTGGTATTGCCATAAGGATTTGTCGTTGAGGACACCGGGCAAGAGTACCAAAGCGGGTTTTTGAGAAGTGGCATTTTTTTGTGTCATGGAAGCGTTCTTGTGTTGTAAGCTATTGAGAGTCCGCATGATAGCATAAGAGGAGAGAAGACTTATGAATTTTTTACATTATCAACAAGAAGCACATACGACGGCGGTTTATTCAGAGGAAGAGGCTCTTTCTTATTTGATGTGTGGTCTGAGTGCGGAGGTGGGAGAAGTTCTTGGTAAGTATGCGAAATACCTTCGCAAGGACAAGGATTTTTTGGATAGGGAGTCTTTGAAAGACGAGTTGGGTGATGTGCTGTGGTTTGTGTCTGAGCTTTGTACGGAGCTTGAGGTTTCTCTGGATGATGTGGCACGTGATAATTTGGCGAAGCTTGCGAGCAGGCGCGAGAGGGGAGTACTTAAAGGGAGTGGTGACAAGCGATGACGTCATCTTTTTATGCGTGGGAGGATATTGAGAGTCTTCTTATGAAGGTTTTTGGTTTTCATGGAGTGAGTAGAGAAGCGTCGATGTCGGTGAGTGAAGCACTTTTGATGGCGGAGGCGTCGGGTCGGAGTTCTCATGGACTTTCTCGTGTTCCTATATATGTGCCTCAAGTGATGAGTGGAAAGATTGCGGGTTGTGCGGAGCCTACTTTGGAGGAGGTATCTCCGATTATGGCACGGGTTGATGCGTGTGGAGGTTTTGCCTTTCCGGCGATTGATATGGCGATAGATTATCTTGTGAAAGCGGCGTCGTTGTATGGAATGTCCGGTGCTGCAGTTGTGCGTTCGCATCACTTTGGAGAGGCTGGCTGGCATGTGGAGCGTATAGCGAGGGAGGGTTATGTGGGTCTTATGTTTGGCAACACGCCTCATGCGATGAATTTATGGGGAGGTCGTCTTCCTCTTCTTGGAACGAATCCGATAGGTTTTGCTGCACCTTGTTTTGAAGATTTGTCGCGGCCGCTTGTGGTTGATCTTGCACTTTCTAAGGTGTCTCGGGGTCGTATTTTGGAAGCGAAAGCCAAGGGTGATTCGATTCCTGAGGGTTGGGCCTATGACGGAGAGGGTTTCCCGACGAAGGATTCTGAGGAAGCACTCAAGGGTTCTATGGCTCCTATGGGAGAAGCGAAAGGAGTGGCCCTTGCGGTGATGGTGGAATTGATGTCTGCGGCTTTGAGTGGAGGGAGTCTGTCTCATGATGCTTCATCGCTTCTTCACGCGGAAGGCCCTCGTCCTGATCTTGCTCATACGCTTATAGCGATAGATCCGCACAAGATGTCCGGAGGTGCGTACAAAGAGAATTTTGCCCGTTTTTTTGCGCTTGCCTTGTCTGATTCGAAGGGTCGTTTGCCGGGGAGTTCTCGTTTTGAGAGTCGTATTGTGGCGAGAGAGCGAGGTCTATCCGTGGAGGATAGCCTGATAGGCAGGATAGGTTCTTTTTGTGATGCATAGGCGGTGGGTTAAAAATTTTTTATTGTTTGGCAATAGGAAAGAGATGTGATATGAAGTTTTGGGAGGGGAAGAGAGGGGTTGGAATGACAAAAAATAAGATTGAAGGAGGAGAGAAAAATGGCGAAAATGTCGCACTCGGAGGCTTTTGTAGAGACGTTGGTGAAACAGGGGGTGACGGATGTATTTGGAATAGTGGGTTCTGCGTGTATGGATGCGTTGGATTTATTTCCTGCAGCAGGTATTCGTTATATTCCTGTGGTGCATGAGCAGGGCGGGGGTCATATGGCGGACGGTTATTCTCGTTCGAGTGGTCGTCATGGAGTATGCATGGCCCAGAATGGTCCTGGCATTACGAATTTTGTGACGGCGATAGCGGCGGCATACTGGGCGCATTCACCTGTGGTGATGGTGACGCCTGAGTCTGGTTCTGGTACGTTGGGTCTTGGAGGTTTTCAGGAGACGGAGCAGTTGCCGATATTTTCAAAGATTACGAAGTATCAGGGACATGTGAACAATGCGTTGCGTATGGCAGAGATTACGTCGCGTTGTTTTGATCGTGCGAAGTTGCATATGGGTCCGACGCAGTTGAACATTCCGAGAGATTTTTTCTATGGAGAGAGTGATTGTACTATACCTGATCCTATAGTGGTTGAGAGGGGTAGTGGGAGTAAGAGTTCGTTATCTGAGGCTGTGAGGGTGCTGTCTGGGGCGAAGTTTCCGGTGATAGTGTCTGGCGGAGGTGTGGTGATGTCTGAGGGCGTGGATGCGTGTGTGGCGTTGGCGGAGTTGTTGCAGGCCCCTGTTGTGAACAGTTATTTGCACAATGATAGTTTTCCTGCGAGTCATCCATTGTGGTGTGGTCCTTTGGGTTATCAGGGTTCTAAGGCGGGAATGAAGTTGATATCGGAGGCGGATGTGGTCTTGGCACTTGGCACGAGGCTTGGTCCTTTTGGTACGTTGCCCCAATTTGGCTTGGACTACTGGCCGAAGGGAGCCCATATTGTGCAGGTGGATTCGGATCCTGAGATGTTGGGTCTTGTGCGACCTGTATCTGTGGGGATATGTGGGGATGCGGGTGAGACGGCGCGTGTTCTTTACGAGGCGTTGAGCGGTAGTGATCTTGAGTGTATGAAGAACAAGAACGAGCGTTTGTCGAAGATAGCGGGGGAGAAGGGTTCTTGGGAGAAGGAGTTGGATGAGTGGAAGCACGAGACGGATGCGTACAGTATGGACATGATAAAGGAGGATCCGGACAAGTTGCATCCTCGTGAGGTATTGAGGGAGTTGGAGCGAGCGATGCCGAAGGATGCGATGGTATCGACGGACATAGGGAACATATGTTCTGTATCGAACAGTTATTTGAGGTTTGATGAGCCACGTTCGATGTTTGCTGCGATGAGTTTTGGTAACTGTGGTTATGCGTTGCCGACGGCGATAGGAGCGAAGCATGGGATGCCTGGACGTACATCGGTGTCGTATGCGGGAGAGGGAGCGTGGGGTATGAGTTACGGTGAGGTCTTGACGAGTGTTCGCGAGGGAATTCCGGTGACTGCAGTAGTGTTTAGCAATGGGCAGTGGGGAGCGGAAAAGAAGAATCAGGTTGATTTTTATGATCGTCGTTTTGTGGGCACGGACTTGGAGAATCCGAGTTATGCGGGCATAGCGAAGGAATTGGGAGCCGATGGTGTAGTGGTAGATAAGTTGTCTGATGTTGGGAGTGTATTTTCTGATGCGTGTCGTCGTCAGAAGGAGGATGGGAAGACGACGGTGATAGAGGTGATAGTATCTCGAGAGTTGGGAGATCCGTTCCGTCGAGATGCGTTGAAGAAGCCGCACCGTTTGTTGGACAAGTACAAGCACACGAACGTGGAGTAGGGGGGTTATATGAGGGTGAGGTCTTGTTTGTTTGGGAGGAGGCTTGGGTGAGATTGGTGGGGGTTTTGGGGAGGAAGTTTTTGGGTTGTTTTGGGGGATTAGGTTTTTTATTTTTGTGGGGTTGTGAGGGAGGTGTGGGCTCTGGTGGGGGAGGTGGTGTAGGAGGAGATGGCGGGGATGGAGATGGTGGGGGAGGGGATGGAGATGGAGGGGGTGGAGGAGGAGGG
>CAKMZR010000051.1 GCA_929200455.1 uncultured Alphaproteobacteria bacterium
CATGGTATGGACAGCAAAAACCCGCTCCTCCAAAAAAGAGGGAAGCGGGTTTTTTTGATGGGTGGAAGGGGATGTGGGACGTAGGACGGTTTTTAATGAACAGTGTGTGGAGGATTTTCTGGCAAAGGAGAGAGGTTGTCTTTTTGTCTTTATGGACGTCTGATGCCCGCTCCCTTTGGAAGCGGAGGAGCGTTTAAGGGAAGCATGGGATGGACAAGCAAAAACCCGCTCCCCCAAAGAATAGGGAAGCGGGTTTTTACTGGGTGTGGTTTTTGTTACAGCGTGTTTGAAAAGCCTCTAGAAAGCTCACGGGAGAGTTCGAGAAGTATGGCTTCGGCTTCATCTACGGATGGAGCTTTCATGCCGTCGATACGTTGGATGTAAGGACAACTCAAAGCGAGTCTTACTTTTCCGTGAGGGTCGAAGATAGGAAATGCGAGATTGATGACTCCTTTTAGAGTTTCTGAGGGCATTTTTTCGTATCCTCTTTCTTTTACGGTTTTGAGGTGGTTGATGAATTCTTTTTTGTTGGTAGGGGGTTCGCCAGGCACTGGCACGTGTATTTTGAGGATTCGCTTGCAATCTTCGGGAGAGCTGAAGGCTGCGATGACGCGTCCTATGCCTGTATTGTTGAGTCCGACGACGGCACCGGTACGGATGGTGAGTCCCCAACTTCCTGTGGCGGCGACGGATGCAACGACGACGATATTGCCGTTATTTTCGATTCCGAGGAGGCAGGACTGGTGCATTTTTTGTGATGCTTCTCTCATCATGGGAACGGCGAATTGGATAAGTCGAGAAGTGGGGGGATGTTTTTGGGAAAGGGCGAACATTTTCAGGGCTAGAGAATATTTGCCGTCGATATGTGATCGTATGATGTAGCCTCTCCGGACGAGCGTGGCGAGCATACGATAGATTTCGCTCTGGGATCTCCCGAAAGCGCGCGCGACTTCACCTTGAGCGAGACCTTCGGCGTGTTCTGCCAAGAGTTCGATGATATCGAGTCCTTTTTCTAGTGCGGGAGCACGGTATCTTGAGGTGTTGTCTTTTCCGATGGGGTCTTCTTCTTCAAGATCGAAATCGTCAAAGTTATTTTGGGTTTTAAACATAATGCTTCTCCTTTGTGTGTTGTGAATAGATGAGGTGTCTTTTTGCTCTATCAATTTGTTGAGTTTAAACATAATAACACGGGAACATCTATATTGATATACATAACCACCAATCTGATAGGTGGATATGATTTTCATTATTGAATGATGCGGAGGGAGAAGTCAATAACTTTTTTTTGTAAAAGAAATAAAAAATTGCGTATAAATAATTTTGCGAATGAAACGGGGGAATTAATGGGTGTTTTTTTGCGGATGCTATAGGTATCTCGTTGTTCTGCGAATCTCGTTAGGATGGATGACCTTAGATGATGCGGTTGGGTTCAAAGAAGAGATTGATGCGTGATGTATAATGTCGCTCGGAATAATTTTTATGAAAACACCAAGAATTCGACTGTTTACACGCCGAAAAAAGTGAGTGATTTTCTTTTTTCCATTTTTGATGGTAAGGTGTTGAAAGAAAGGGAAATTTTGGATCCGTGTGTGGGGGGAGGGAATCTTTTGGAGCCCTTTGATAATGCGGGGTATCGCACTATTGGTATTGATATTGAGGATCAAGGTTGGTCTCATACGATTATTCGCAATTTTCTTTCAGTGAAGAGCGGAGAATTTTCTCGTCCGGGTTTGGTGATTGCGAATCCACCTTTTAACATTGATGCCAAAACGAAGGAGATGGCGTCTCAAATTGCAGGAGCGAGGCCTCTTTTGCCGGAGGTGTGGTTACGAAAAATCATTGAGCTTTGGGGAAAAGACACACCGATCTGTCTTTTTACTCCTTATGGGATGCGCCTTAATCAGACGGTACACAGTCGGCGATGGAAAAGATTTGTGAGCGGGGAGTACCCTTCGATATCTTCAATTATTTCATTGCCGAAGGATATTTACGATGGAATTCTTTTTCACTCTGAGATTTTGGTATTCAATGTGCGTGGTCTCGAGCCGCACTATTTTTACGATGCTGACATGGGCTCGTCTTAGAGTTTGCCATGACAGTGTTTGAATTTTCTTCCTGATCCGCACGGGCAAGGAGCATTTCTTGGAGTGGATGGGTCCCAAGAGGGTGTGGGTGCGTTGCTCTCTTGTTGTTGTGAGACATGTTCGAAGGAGAGATGAGAGAGCATGGTGATGCTGGTTTCGGTGACGCTTGCGAGCATGTGTTCGAAGAGGGAGAAGGCTTCTTGACGGAATTCGTTGAGAGGGTCACGCTGTCCGTATGCGCGAAGTCCGATTCCTTGTCGAAGGTGGTCGAGATGTTGGAGATGTTCTTTCCAGAGGAGGTCGAGGACTTGGAGCATGATGGAGAGTTCGACGTGTTCTATATTTTTTTTGTCGATGCCGTCTCTTTTTTCTGAGAGCATGGCGTCGTGGAGTTTGGAGATTCGCGAGACGAAGACTTCCGGGTCGACTCCCTCTTCTTTTGCCCATTCGTGAGTGGGGATATCGAGGTTGAAGATTCTCATGAGGGCGGCGTGAAGTCCTTTGAGGTCCCATTTTCCTGGCATACTATTTTCTGGCATGTAGACTTCTACGGTTTCGAGCAAGAGGGTATTGCGTGTATCGACAAAGGTGGAGGCGAGTCCTTGTCCTTTCATGAGGTCTTGTCGTTCTTCGAAGATGGCGTTTCTTTGGTCGTTGACGACGTCGTCGAATTTGAGGAGTTGACGTCGAATATCGAAGTTTCGTGCTTCGACTTTTTGCTGAGCTTTTTCGATGGCTTTATCGATCCAGGAGTGGACGATGGCTTCACCTTCTTCCAAGCCGATTTGTTTGAGGAGTCCGTTAATTTTTTCGGATCCGAATATCCGCATGAGGTCATCTTCGAGGCTGATGAAGAAGCGAGATCGTCCTGGGTCGCCTTGTCTTCCTGCACGTCCTCGGAGTTGGTTATCGATTCGTCTGCTTTCGTGACGTTCGGTTCCGATGACGAGGAGTCCGCCGGCATTGATGACGGTTTGTTTTTCTTGGGCGGCTCTGGAAGTCCAATCTTCTTGAAGTTTTTGGCGTTCTTCGTCATCTTTGCACGCGAGTGTCATGATTTCGACGTTTCCCCCGAGTTGGATGTCTGTTCCTCGTCCGGCCATATTGGTGGCGATGGTGACGCTTCCGGGTCTCCCGGCTTGGGCGATGATGTGGGCTTCGGATTCGTGCTGTCTGGCGTTGAGGACTTTGTGTTGAATTTTTTCTTTTCGCAAGACTTTGGAGAGGTCTTCGGAACGTTCTATGGAGGCGGTCCCGACCAAGATGGGTTGAGAAAGAGCGTGGGCTTCTTTGATTTCTTTGAGCACGGCGAGGTCACGTTCTTTTGAGGTGCGGTAGATGGAGTCATTTTGGTCTGTACGCACCATAGGTTTGTGGGTGGGAATGGACATGACGTCGAGGCTGTAGATTTCTTCGAATTCTTGAATTTCTGTGAGAGCGGTTCCTGTCATTCCTGCGAGTTTTTCGTATTGACGGAAGAGATTTTGGTAAGTGATGGAGGCGAGGGTTTGGTTTTCTTGTTGTATGGAGACGTTTTCTTTTGCTTCGAGAGCTTGATGGAGTCCGTCGGAATACCGCCGACCTTCCATTTTTCTGCCTGTGAATTCGTCGATAATGACGACGTGGTCATTTTCGACGATGTAGTCGTGGTCTTTTCTGAAGAGATGGAAAGCACGAAGAGATTGGGTGATGTGGTGTACGAAGGTCATGTTTTGCGGGTCGAAAAGTCCTGACTGAGGTTTCATGAGCTTATGCTTGAGGAGGAGTTTTTCGACTTCGATCATGCCTTCTTCCGTGAGGGTGATGGATCGAGATTTTTCGTCTTTTTCGAAGCAATTTTCGTTGAGTTGTTTTACGAGTTTAGCCATGGAAAGGTGGAGTTGGTGGCTTTCGTTTGTGGGTCCTGAGATGATGAGAGGCGTGCGTGCTTCGTCGATGAGGATGGAATCGACTTCATCGACGATGGCGTAGTGGAGAGGGCGCAAAACCATGTCTTCGATTCGGAATTTGAGATGGTCACGGAGGTAGTCGAACCCGAGTTCGTTATTGGTGCAGTGGGTGATGTCGGCTTTGTATGCATTTTGTCGAGCTGTGTCGTCGATATCGGAGGTGACAATTCCGACGGAGAGTCCGAGGAATTGGTAGATAGCCCCCATCCATTGTCCGTCCCTTTGGGCGAGGTAGTCGTTGACGGTGACGATATGGACACCTTTTCCGTCGAGGGCATTGAGAGAAGCAGCAAGGGTAGCGACAAGCGTTTTTCCTTCGCCGGTTTTCATTTCTGTGACGTTGCCATGATGAAGAGCCATTCCCCCGATAAGCTGGACATCGAAGTGCCGCATATTGAGGGTTCTTTTTGAAGCTTCACGGACAAGGGCAAAGACTTCCGGCAGAAGATTGTCGAGACTTTCTTTTTTTTGTATTCTGCGTATTTTGAGGGCGTTGAAAGCGTCTTTGATGCCGTTGTCGTCAAGGGAGGCGATATTTTTTTCGAGGGCGTTGATAGCCTCGACTCGTTTAGACATAGAGCGAATGATTCGTTCATTGCGCGAAGGAAGGATTCGAGAGAAGAGAGCTTTCAAGGGAGGGTTCCTAAAAGGTTGAGAGGAGTGATAGGTTATAAGATGGTGTCCTTGTTTAAAAAAGCAAGGGCATACTCTTTCTCAGGAGAGAGGAGGAAAGTGCTAGCCGCCGAAATCGTCAAAGAGGATATTTTCGGGTTCGACTCCGAGATCATCAAGCATTTTGAGGACGGATTGGTTCATCATGGGCGGACCACAAATGTAGTATTCGCAGTCTTCGGGAGCGGGATGGTCTTTGAGGTATTTTTCGAGGAGGACATTATGGATGAAGCCTGTATACCCGGTCCATTCGTCTTCGGGCAGGGGGTCTGAAAGAGCGACATGCCAATTAAAGTTTTTGTGTTCTTTTTGTAGGGTATCGAAGTCTTCGACGTAGAACATTTCGCGTAGGCTTCTGGCTCCGTACCAGAATGTCATTTTTCGGGTAGCGTTTTTGAGTCTACGCAGTTGGTCGAAGATGTGCGATCGCATGGGAGCCATACCGGCCCCACCTCCGATGAAGATCATTTCGTTTTGGGTATCTTTGGCGAAGAATTCGCCGAAGGGTCCTGAGATGATGACGTCGTCCCCTTCTTTGAGGTTGAAGATGTAAGAGGACATGGTTCCCGGGGGTATGGTTCCTTGAGTCCCGGGAGGTGGCGTGGCGATACGGACATTGAGCATGACGATATTGTCTTCGAGGGGATAATTTGCCATGGAGTAGGCTCTGACTTCTGGTTGAGGATTTTTGTGTGCGATTTCCCATAGGTTCATGCGATCCCAGTCTTCGGCGTATTCTTGTTCGATGGAGAAGCTTTTGAAGGAGACGTTGTATGGGGGACATTCGATTTGGATATATCCGCCTGCACGGAAGTCGAGTTTTTCGCCTTTTGGGAGTTCGAGTACGAGTTCTTTGATGAAGGTTGCGACATTGTGGTTGGAACGGACTTTACAAGTCCATTTTTTGATACCGAAGACTTCGTGAGGAATTTCGATGGTCATATTTTGTTTGACGGCGACTTGGCAAGAGAGTCGTTCGCCGGCCCGAGCTTGTCGTTTATTGACGAGGGAGGTTTCGGTGGGGAGGATGCTTCCGCCGCCTTCTTTGACGACGACGCGACACTGTCCACAAGTTCCGCCTCCGCCGCAAGCGGAAGAGACGAAGAGGTTGTGCTGAGCAAGGGCACCGAGAAGTTTTCCGCCCACGGGAACGGCAACGGTACGCTCGTGGTTGATGAGGATATCGACCTGTCCAGAAGAGACGAGTCGTGATCGTGCGACTAAGATAAGTCCGACGAGCAAGAGAATGATGATGGTGAAGAAGGAGATACCGAGTAAGAAGGTTGTCATGATGAGAGGCAGGGGTTAGAGTTGGATACCGGAGAAGGCCATAAAGACCATAGCCATAAGTCCGGCGGAGATGAAGGTGATTCCGATGCCTCTGAGGCCGCTAGGGATGTCGCTGTATTTGAGTTTTTCGCGCACGCCTGCAATGACGACGATGGCAAGAGCCCACCCGAATCCGGTGCCGATTCCATAGACGGAGCTTTCAGCGAAGTCGAGTTTTCTCTCGACCATGAGGAGGGAGCCTCCGAGAATGGCACAGTTGACGGTGATGAGGGGAAGGAAGATACCGAGTGCGTTGTAGAGAGCGGGTACGAAGCGATCGAGGGTCATTTCGAGTATTTGCACGATGGCGGCGATGACGCCGATGAAGGTGATGAGGGAGAGGAATTCGAGGTTGAGATGTTCGAGTCCGGCCCAAGCGAGAGCGCCTTCTTGGAGTAGGGAAGAGTAGATGAGGTTATTGACGGGCATAGTGATGGCTTGTACGGCGGTGACGGCACATCCGAGTCCGAAAGCGGTTTCGATTTTTTTGGAGACGGCAAGGAAGGTACACATCCCGAGAAAGAACGACAAAGCGAGATTTTCGAGGAATGCTGCTTGTAAGAATATGTTGAGGAGATGTTGAGCCATGATTTATGGGGTGCGTTGGGGTTTGAGGAAAGGGGCTTATGAGTGTTGTAAGGAAGGTTGAGTTTGGGGCAGTATGACGTATTCGGTGGCTTCGACCTGGTCTTTTTTGATTTTGGATCGCACGATCCAGATGAAGATACCGATGAGGAAGAAGGCACTAGGAGAGAGGAGCATGATGCCGTTGGGTTCGTACCATCCGCCTTCTGAGACGGGGGTGAGTATGTTTATGCCGAAGAGTTTTCCGCTTCCGAAGAGTTCACGGAAGAAGCCGACGGCGATGAGGATGATGCTGTAGCCGATTCCGTTTCCGATTCCGTCGAGGAAGCTAGGTATGGGAGGGTTAGACATGGCGTAAGCTTCAGCACGTCCCATGACGATGCAGTTGGTGATGATGAGTCCGACGAAGACGGAGAGGACTTTACTGATTTCGTAGGCGAAAGCTTTGAGGACTTGGTCGACGATGATGACGAGGGAAGCGATGATGGTCATTTGAATGATGATGCGGATATTGGTGGGAATTTGGTGGCGGATGATGCTGATGAAGAGGCTAGAGAATCCGGTGACGAGAGTGACGGCGATGCACATGACGATGGAGACTTTGAGGCTTGTGGTGACGGCAAGTGCGGAGCAGATACCGAGTATTTGGAGGGTGATGGGGTTATTGGAGACGAGAGGATTTGTGAGGGGAGCGAGGAAAGATTTCATGAGTCGAGTTCTTTCTTGAATTGTTGTAGGAAGGCTTTGAATCCGTTATCTCCGAGCCAGAATCTGAGGAGGTTATGTACGCCTCGAGAGGTCATGGAAGCGCCGGATATGGCGTCGACGCCGTACTGTGCGTTTTCCGAGAGGGAAGCGCCTTTGCTGACATGGACTTTGATATTTCCGTTATTGTCGAAGATTTTTTTGTTGATCCAGAGGTTTCGCCAGCGAGGATTGTCGACTTCAGCACCGAGTCCAGGGGTTTCGCCTTGTTGGTAGAATTTGAGTCCTTTGATGTGGTTGAGGTCTGTATTGAGTGCGATGAATCCGTACATGGTAGACCACAAGCCGTATCCGTAGACGGGCAGGATGACGGTTTCGATTTGATTTTTGTCATTATTGACGAGGTAGATGGTGGCGTAGCGAGGTTTTTTGACAATTTTTGCGGGGTCATGTTTGAGGGTGGAGAAGGGGTTGACGCTTTCGTCAAACATATCGAATTTGAGGGGATTGAGGGTTTGATCGAACTGTTGTGTTTTGAGGTCGACGATTCGCGTTTCGATGCCGTTGAATTGTTCTTCGATGGAGAGTGTGGGGTTGAAGATTCCGGCGACTTCGAGGATATTTTTTCTTTTGTCATTGAGGGCGTTAGCCTCTTGGAAGGGTCTGAGAGATATGGCACTGTAGGCAACGAGCATGGCACAGACAAGGCAAAGCCCGACGGCGATGGTGATGGTTTTGCTCGGTTTGTCCGGAGAGGTTTCGAGCCATTTGTGGATGAAGTTGTTTTTAGGAGTGTCTTGCATGTCTAGAAAGTCTTTTGCGGATGTGAGATTTGACGACGAGGTAATCGATGAGGGGAGCGAGCATATTTCCGAAGAGGATGGCGAGCATCATGCCTTCAGGGAATGCGGGGTTGACGACGCGAATGAGGATACACATGACGCCGATAAGGAAAGCGTAAGCCCATCGCCCTTTGTTTGTCATGGCGGCGGAGACGGGTTCTGTAACCATGAATACGAGTCCGAACATGAATCCTCCTGAGACGAGATGCCAATACCAGGGCATGGAGAACATGGGATTGGACTGGCTCCCGATGAGGTTAAGTAGAGTAGCAAAAGAGATCATACCGATGAGGCAACCGAATATCAAGCGGAAATTGGCGATTTTTGTGACGAGTAGGAAGAGGGCGGAGAAGAGGATGGCGAGGGTGGAGGTTTCTCCGATGGACCCTGGTACGAGTCCGATGAAGGCGTCGAACCAAGAGAAGTCTGAGACGGATTCGATTCCGCTGATGGCGGATTGGCCGAGGATGGTTGCGCTTGTGAATCCGTCTGCGGCGACCCAAATTTTGTCCCCTGACATGCTTGCGGGGTAGGCGAAGTAGAGGAAAGCACGTCCTGTGAGGGCGGGATTGAGGAAGTTTTTGCCTGTTCCGCCGAAGATTTCTTTTCCGATGATGACGCCGAAGATGATACCGAGAGAGACTTGCCATAAGGGAGCGTTGGGAGGCATGATGAGAGTATAGAGCATAGAAGTGACGAAGAAGCCTTCGTTGACGTCATGTTTTCGTATGACGGCGAAAATGACTTCGGCGATTCCGCCGGAAACGAGGGTGACAATATAGATAGGGAGGAAGTATGCGGTTCCGTGGAGGAAGCAGCTGAGGGGGTTAGCGGGATTGAATCCGATGAATCCGAAGAATTGTATGACGGATGCTTGCCAAGAGAGGTCGACGTTGTTGGGACCACCCATACTTTGGATGGCGATATTGGCCTGCCACCCGACGTTATAGAGTCCGACGAGGATGGCGGGGAACGTAGCGAGGACGACGTAAGTCATGACCCGCTTGAGGTCGAGAGCAGATCGAGCGTGGGGAGCGGCGGTTGTGGTGTCGTTTGTGGAGTAGAGGAAGG
>CAKMZR010000052.1 GCA_929200455.1 uncultured Alphaproteobacteria bacterium
GGGTAAGGGAGAGGGTGTGGGTAAGGGAGAGGGTGTGGGCAAGGGCGAGGGTGTGGGCAAGAGAGGGGGTAAAAAAGAAGAGGGGTCGAAGGTTGTTTCTGGGGAGGAGAAGGCTGTTGTTGCTGTGAAGAAGCGGCGTGGTCGTCCCCCGAAGAAGGAGTCTGTATGAGAGAGAGATTGCGGATGAGGAGAGTGAAAGATTTTAGACATTCGCTTTCGAGGACTCGTCGAACCCGCCGTCGTCTTTTGCCTCGAGTTTCTGGGATGCGTCTTGCACATGTGGTTCCGAACGGGATTACGTTGGTTGCGGTCTGTTCTGGAGTTTTGGGATTGTTGTTTGGTCTTCAGGGGTCTTGGGGTATAGCGGTGGTTGCGGTGCTTGTGGCGGTGGCTTGTGATTCGCTTGACGGTCGAATGGCTCGTGTATTGGGAGGGGCGAGTCATTTTGGTGCGGAGCTTGATTCGTTGTCAGACATGTTGGCCTTTGGTTTGTGTCCTGTGATGATCGTGTATCTTTGGGGGATGGAGGCGGCGGGTATTTATGGAGTGATGGGTGTTTTGGTGTTTGTGGTGTGTTGTATGTTGCGTCTTGCGCGTTTTAATGTGACGCCGTCAGCGGGAGATATGGCGGGTAAGATGGGTTTGGTATGGAGCAATTATTTTCAAGGGGTGCCTTCGACGATGGCGGGATTTTTGGTTTTGCTGCCTGTAGTTTTTGATTTGGCGTGGGAAGAAGGGGATGTGATGTCTCTTCATGAGTTCATGCCGTTTGTGTTGGTGTTGTGGTGTTTGATTTTGGGTTTTTTCATGGTGAGTTCTTTTCCTGTATTTACTTTTAAGAGTGTGCGTGTATCGAGGGGTGTTGTTCTTTATGCGATGGCGGCGGGTGTTCCTTTGATGATTGCGACTCTTGTGAGCAGCCCTTGGTATTTTTTGTTGTTTTTGCAATTATTTTCCCTTTTTGTTTTGCCTGTGTCTGTGTATGGATTTTTGAAGTTGCGTCGTGCGGTGGAGGCTTTGAGGGATGAAGAAGAGGGAGAAGGAGAGAATATAGTGTCTTTGCAGGGTGGGAAGGAGAGAGGGAAGTTTCGAGGAAGCCAGGGTCAATGAGGCGTTATATCTTGAGGCGTCTTATGTTGGTGGTGCCGACGCTTGTGGGTATTATGGTGATTAATTTTGTGGTGATTAATTACGCGCCTGGGGGGCCACTTGATCGTATTATGTCGGATTTGCGGGGTATAGAGGGAGGTGTGATGTCTGAATTGCGGGGTGGAGATGATGGGGTTGGTGGAGGAGAGCACTCTGACGTGGGTGAGCGTTTTGGAGATTCCTCTGATGAGGAGCGAGAAATTTTGGAGTCTTTGAAGGAACAATTTGGTCTTGATAAGCCGCCCCTTACGCGTTTTTTTTTGATGATGGGTCGTTATGCGATGGGGGATTTTGGCACGAGTTATTTTTTTGACAGGCCGGTATTGTTGTTGATAGCGGACAAGCTTCCTGTGTCGTTATCTTTGGGTTTATGGACGACGTTGTTGGTTTATATGATATCGATTCCGTTAGGGATTATGAAGGCGGTGAGGGATGGGAGTCGTTTTGATGTGTGGACATCGACATTGATTATAGTGGGTTATGCGATTCCGAGTTTTTTGTTTGCGGTGATGTTGATAATATTTTTTGCGGGGGGTCGTTTTTTGGATTGGTTTCCGTTGCGTGGTCTTTTGAGCGTGGGCTGGGAGGATTTGCCGTGGTATGAGGTATTGTGGGACTATGTGTGGCACGTGACATTGCCGATAGTGTCGATGGTGGTGGGAGGTTTTGCGACCTTGACGATGTTGACGAAGAATAGTTTTTTGGATGAGTTGGGGAAGCAGTATGTGAAGACGGCTCAAGCGAAGGGATTGGGAGAGCGTGGCGTATTGTACGGTCATGTCTTTCGGAATGCGATGCTTGTGGTGGTTGCGGGGTTTCCGTCGGCTTTTGTGGGGATTTTGTTTACGAGTTCTGTATTGATAGAGGTTATATTTTCTCTGGACGGTTTGGGTTTATTGGGCTTTGAGGCGACGATTAATCGGGATTACCCTGTGATGTTTGGGACGTTATATATTTTCACGCTTCTGGGATTGTTTTTGGGCATAGTGGGAGATGTTATGTACACGTTGATAGATCCACGGATACATTTTGAGGGGCAGAGGTAGGATGAGCAGGCGTCGTATTTTGTTTTCGGGAGAACGATGGTCATTATTTCGTAGTCATAAGAGGGGGTGGTATTCTTTTTGGTTGTTGATGGCGATTTTTGTGGTGAGTCTTTGTGCGGATGTGGTGGCGAACGACAAGCCGCTTATTTTGGTTTTGGGTGATGAGGTGTATTTTCCTTTTTTGGAGCGTGTATCGGAGCGTGAGCTGGGAGGATTTTTTGAGACTGAGGCGGATTATCATGATTCCTATGTGCGTGATTTGGTGGAGGATGGTGGGGGTTGGATGGTGATGGCCCCTGTTCCCTATGGGGTGAGGACGAGGAGTGGAGGAGAGCGTGGTCCGTCGTTACAGTCGCCGTCGACGTATCATTGGTTGGGAACGGATTCTCAGGGTCGCGATGTCTTGGTTCGTCTTATTCACGGCACGAGGATTTCTTTATTGTTTGGACTTGTGTTTACGTTGGGTTCTGGGGTGATAGGAATTTGTGTGGGTGTGTGGCAAGGATATTATGGGGGTTATGGTGATTTGTTGGGTCAGCGTTTGATAGAGATATGGAGTGGCATCCCGTTATTTTTTCTTTTGATTATTCTTTCTAGTCTTACGGTTCCGAGTTTTTGGTGGTTGGTGGGGATAATGACGGTATTTGGTTGGACGGCTCTTGTGGGCTTGGTGAGGGCGGAATCGTTACGGACGAGGAATTTGCCTTATGTGAGGGCGGCCCAAGCGTTGGGTGTGGGAGACATGAGGGTGATATTTCGGCATGTATTGCCGAATGCGATGGTATCGAGTTTGACGATGTTGCCTTTTTTGCCGGCGGGTTCGATAGCGATGTTGGCGTCACTAGACTTTTTGGGTTTTGGATTGCCTGTGGGTACGGCGTCTCTTGGAGAGTTGTTGAAGCAGGGAAAGGAGAATCCGCAAGCCCCTTGGTTGGGTATAGTGGGTTTTGTGTCGATGACGGTATTGTTTTGTTTGATGATTTTTATTGGAGAAGCGGTGCGTGATGTGTATGATCCACGACGTAGGTCTCGTTGAGGTGGTTGTGTTTGTGACGAGAGAGTAGAGCAGGAGAAAGGAGAGCAGGTATGGTCAAGGGAGAAGGTTATTATGTGAAGGGAGCGGTTTATAGTGACAGCGACTATAGAGAGGTGAAGGAGGGACAAGAGGTTTGGAATTTGGGTCCGTTTCAGAAGGAGTCTGCGGCGAGTCTTGTGTGGAAGGCGTTGATGTTGGATTGGTCTGGCGAGGAGTATGCACATTTTTACATAAGCCACTCACAGCCTGAGTCCTATTGGGTTGTGGGGGGTCGTTACAAGGACACGGCTTTTCAGGAGATAGAGGGAGAGCAAGAGGAGCGTTACGGTCCATACACGGACTATGATGAGGCGCATGATGTGTGGCGTTCGAAGTCTTTGACGTATGTGGATGATTGTATGGTGCGTTATCGTCTGGACAAGACGAAGTAGGGGAAGTTGAGATGAGCAGTATATGGGGAAAATTGGTAGGAGGAGCGGCGGGTTTTGCCCTGGGAGGACCTCTTGGAGCCCTTTTGGGAGCACTGGGAGGTCATTTGATCATGGACAGGAGGACTTCTTCTTCTCATGAGGGTTTGGGGATGGGGGGTAAAGACAGTTATGAGCGTCAAGCGATCTTTACGATGGGAGTGGTGGCGTTGGGAGCGAAGATGTCGAAAGCGGATGGTCGTGTGACGCGAGACGAGGTGCAAGCGTTCAAGGAGGTTTTTCGGATTAAGGCGGAAGACAGTGCGCGTGTGGGTAAGCTTTTTGATGCGGCGAAACAGGATGTGTACGGATTTGAAGTGTACGCGCGTCAGGTGGCGGGTCTTTTGCGTCATGAGCCTCAGCTTTTGCGAGAGATTTTGTGGTGTCTTGCCTACATAGCGAAGGCGGATGGTGTGATTCATGCGAAGGAGAAAGAATTTTTGGAGGAGGTGGCCTTAATTTTTGGCGTGGGATTGGAAGAGTTGGAGCGGATAACGCAGGTGGATTTGCATGGTAAGGATAATGATCCGTATCAAGTTTTGGGTGTTTCTGCGGAAGCCGATATGTCGGAGATCAAGAAGGTCTATAGGAATTTGGTGCGGGAGAATCATCCGGATCGTTTGATAGCGAAGGGCGTTCCCCAAGAGATGATAGACGTAGCGAATCAGAAGATAGCGAAAATTAACGATGCTTATGACACGATAGAGAAATTGCGTGCGAAGAAAGCGGGGGCGTGACGCCCGCCATGATTCATGGCCTTGAGGGGGGAGACGAGATGGAGCGTTTTAGGGGAGGAATTGGGAGATATTGAAGGGCAATTTTCCGAAAAGTTTTGAAGTTTCTTCGGCATGACGTTCTTTGATTTTGGTTTGAGCATCGTTGAAGCTTGCGCGAATGAGGTCTTCGAGGATTTGGTTTTGGTGTTCTTGGACGAGATCGGGTTCGATATGGATGTGGAGACACTCGCCTTTTCCATTGAGGGTGACGGTGACGCCGGTGCCTGTGTCACCGGTTTCTTCGATATTTTTGAGGGTGTCTTGTAGGGATTGGGCTTTATTGACGAGGCCTGAGAGTTGGGAGAGTTGGGAAAAGTCGATCATGGGGTGTCCTTTTGGAGGGGGGTGGGAGGGAATGTGTGTGTCTTTTGGTTTAGGGGTTTTCCGAGGTGGTAGGAGGAAGGGCAGTGGAAAGAGGAAAGGCTTGGGAGACGTCTTTTGCGATACTGTCTTGAGGGATGTGAGTCTTCTGCAGGTTTTGATCTTGAGGATTTTTTCCTTCATGAGGTTCTGGAGAGGGATTGGATGCGGGTGTTGATGCGGGTGTTGATGTGTGTGTGAGGGGTGCGGCAAAGACAATGCGCATGAGGATCATGTCGAGAGCTTCCATGGCGTCTGGTGCTTTTTGGAGGTCTTCGAGTCCACGGATGATGATGCTCCAAAGTCTTGAGAGTCTGGGTATATCGAGTTGCTGGTTCCATTTTTGGTAGTAGTCGTTATGGGGGTCATCTTGCTCTGGAGCATTTTGTTCTAATGATTGTGTGCCGACGGCAAGGAGTGTGAGGTGGTGAATAATGCGGAGGAAGTCTTTGAGGATTTGTTGAGGCTGAGCACCTGTCATGAAGAGTCTGCGTGCGTTGCTGAGGAGATCGTGGGTGCGTGCGTTGAGGGCGTGGTCGAAGAGGTTGAAGATTTCAGCGTCGCCTGTGAGTCCGAGCATGAGTTGGACATTTTCTTTTGAGACGGCTTGGTTTTGAGAAAGGGTGAGGGCGCGATCGAGGAGTGAGAGGGCGTCGCGGACGGAACCTTCTGCGGCTCGGGCAAGCAGTTGAGCGGCGTCGGGTTGTAGGGTGTAGTGTTCTTTTTGGGCGACGCCTGAGATGTGGGAGGCGAGTTCTTCTTGGGAGACTCGGTGGAGGTCGAATCTTTGACAGCGAGAGAGGATGGTGGGAGGAAGTTTTTCGATATTGGTGGTGGCGAAGATGAATTTGACGAAAGCGGGCGGTTCTTCGAGTGTTTTGAGGAGAGCGTTGAAGGCGGCGGTGGAGAGCATATGGACTTCATCGAGGATGATGATTCGGAATCTGCTTTGGGGTTGGTATTGTATATTGTCGATGAGTTCACGGATGTGGTCGACGCCGTTGTGGCTAGCGGCGTCCATTTCGAGGACGTCGAGGAGTCGTTTTTCGTGAATATCTTTGCAGGAGTTGCATGTGAGGCAAGGCGAGGAGGTGGGAGATTGGTTTTGTTGATTTTCTCCTGTGCAGTTGAGGCATTTTGCGAGGATTCGCGCGGTGGAAGTTTTCCCGGTACCTCGGACGCCAGAGAGGAGGAAGGCATGAGCGAGTCGTCCACTTTTGAGGGCGTATGAGAGTGTAGAGACGAGGGCGGGTTGTCCGATGAGGTCGTCTAGAGTTTGTGGACGGTATCGTCGTGCGAGGGCGACGTAGGAAGAGTTTGTATGATCTTGATCGGAATTTTTGTTGAGATTTCCTGCGTTGCGTTCTTCTGGAGGGTCTGTTTGATTTTGGGTGGGAGGAGAAGAAGTCATGGTGCCTTGAGGAGGATGGAGGAGTGAGACTGATGACATGACCTGCTCCTGTTCTGGTACGGTTGCTTCCTTCCGGACCTCACCGGGTTGGCAGAACGGGTACATCCACCCATCAGTCTCCCTTACTCAATACAGGTCTAGGGGTTGGCGATCAAGAGAATTGCTTTAATTTGTGGGGTGAAAGGGATAAGATTGTTTTGAGTTTTTATATGGTGTAGGTTTCTGGGGTGGGGTGTGGGAGAGAAGAGGGGGGAGGAAGAAAGAGAGGAAGAGATGACGGAAAGCGTGAGCAAGGAAGAGGTTTTAGAGTTTTGGTTTGAGACTTTGGAATCGAAGGATTGGTTTATGGGAGGGGATCGTGTGGATGAGATGCTGAAGTCTCGATTTTCCGGACTTATGGAAGAAGTGACTTTGGGGAAGTGCGATGGTTGGTCTGAGACATTGGAGGGACGTCTAGCGTTGATACTGGTGTGTGATCAATTTTCGCGTAATATTTTTCGGGGTACGGGGCGTGCTTTTTCCTATGACGAGAAGGCTCGTGGTCTTGTTCATGAAGTGTTGAGTTCTGCAAAGGGGAAGGGTCATTTGTTAGGGGAGGCTCGTGTTCTTGAGCCTCATCATCAATTATTTTTTTTCATGCCTCTTATTCATAGTGAGTTGTGGTCGGATCAAGTATTATCTTTGAAGGTTTTTGAGTCTCTGGGGATGGAGTCATCATTGAAGGAGGCTCGCAATCATTATGATTTGATCGAGCGATTTGGCCGTTATCCTCACCGCAATGAGGTTTTGGGTCGTGAGAGCACGAAGGAAGAGGAGGCGTATCTTTCTCATCCTTCGACGAATAGGTACGGGGTGGAGAAGAAGTAAAGGTGTGGAAAAGAAGTAGGGGTGTGGAGAAGAAGTAGGGGTGTGGAGAAGAAGTAGGGGTGTGGAAAAGAAGAATTTTTCAGAGCAAAGCTCTTGACGGAATCAGACAAAAAGTTCTTGACAGAAAGATCGCAGCGGCATTAGTATGTGATTGCATGTGTTCACATGTACACACTTTTTTTACAACACGAGCATAAGGAGACTTTGCAATGGCAGGTACTTTTACAATGAGCAGCGTAACAACGAGCGTCCCCAGCAAAGGAGTAGTAGCGTTTCGTTTTAAATATGATGGTCTTTCGAACTACAATCCGAGCAAGATTCACATTGCAGAGACTACGGGAGTGTGGCAACTCAAGCCTTTGGACCACCGTAAGCATAGTGAAGACTACTTTCATTATGAACATACGGTGGATTACAAGGATGAAGAGGACTATGATCTTGGGGGCATAAAGACTCCCTATGGCGGTGGAGTTCCGGAGTTTGATATTTATTTTGGCACGGTGTATCACTCGTCCATAGGAAAGGTTGTGATTGAGCTTGATAAGGGCGCCTTTACGGATTCGTCGGGACGTCTTTCGGAGCAGACAGAGTATGTGTTTGATATTAATCTCCACAGCCGTTCACGTCGAAGCACGGATGAGGACGAAGTTCCTCCTTCTGATGAGGGGGATGTTTCTGGTCTTACAGGCATTCAGCACCAGGATTCTCACGACTTCTGAGCAACTTTTATTGTTTGACGCATAGTGAAGGAGCCCACTGTCTTAGAGGCGGTGGGCTTCTTTGTGCGAGGGGGTTCTATTTTTTGCTCTCTATAATTTTCTTTTTTTGTTTCTGCGAGGACAGGTCAAAGAGATATGGTGTGGGAAAGAAGGTTTTTTTCAGAGCCAAGCCCTTGACGGAATCAGAGAAAAACCGTTGACAGAAAGATCGTAGCGGTATTAGTTTATGATTGCATGTGTTCGCATGCACTTTTTTATAACACGAGCATAAGGAGACTTTCCATGTCCAACACTTTTAGACTAGAGCACGCGGGGAGAGTGAGCGCCCATAAAAAAGGGATAGTGGAGATTGATTTTACACGCGTTAATGTTGACAACTACGATCCGAGCAAGATTCACATTGCAGAGACTACGGGAACGTTGCTCGTCAAGCCTTTGCACAAGCGTGAGCATGCCGAAGACTATTTTCAGCATGAACATACGGTGGATTACAAAGAGGGAGAGGACTATGATCTTGGGGGCTTGAAGACTCCCTATGGCGGTGGAACTACGGAGTTTGATATTTATTTTGACACGGTGTATCACGCCTCCATAGGAAAGGTTGTGATTGAGCTTGATAAGGGTGCCTTTACGGATACGTCGGGACGTCTTTCTGAGGAGACTGAGTGGGTGTTTGATATTAATCTCCACCGCCGTTCACGTCGAAGCACGGATGAAGACGAAGTTCCTCCTTCTGATGTGGAGGGGGATGTTTCTGGTCTTACAGGCATTCAGCACCAGGATTCTAACGACTTCTGAGCAATTTTTATTGTTTGACGATAGGTAAGAAGCCCACTGTCTTAGAGGCGGTGGGCTTCTTTGTGCGAGGGGGTGCTGTTTTTTGAGACAAACAAGTTTGGAACAAAGGAGGGACGCCCCTCTCTCTCTGCTCTCCTTGACTGCTTCCATGAGGCAGGCTAGGGGGCCCACAGGGAGGTGAGGGGCAACGGAGACAGGGTCACACAGGAGACAGGGTCACGGAGACAGGGTCACACGGAGACAGGAGGGGCAGGCTAGGCGGAGATATCCGTTTTATTCGATTTCTTGGCCTGTGTTTTGGTCGATAGACTTCATGGAAAGTCGGACGCGTTTTCTCTCATCGATGGCGAGGCATTTGACATAGACCCTATCGTCTTCATTGAGGTAGTCGGTGACTTTATTGCATCGTTCGTGACTGATTTCCGAGATGTGTAGGAGTCCGTCAGTGGTACCAAAGAGGTTGACAAAGGCACCGAAGTCAGTGATTCGGACGACTTTTCCGTGATAGATGGTTCCGACGACGACTTCAGCGGTGATGTCATGGATACGTTTCATGGCGGCATCGAGAG
>CAKMZR010000053.1:0-7491 GCA_929200455.1 uncultured Alphaproteobacteria bacterium
ACGGGTTCTTTGAGTTTTAAGTCTGCGCCGGATTTTGAGGGAGCGAAGCAGTCGTATAGTGTGACGGTGGTAGCGAAGTCTGGAGATGATACGTCGAAGTATGAGTTGGAGGTGGTGGTGACGGATGCGGATGAGTCTCCGTTATTTTCTGAGGGATTATTGTCTCGTGTGCGTGTGATGGAGAATGACAAGGAGGTGGGGACGTTTGCGGCTGTTGACGCGGATGTTGGGGACACGGTGAGGTATAGTTTGTCGGGAGTGGATGCGGCATTGTTTGAGATATCTGCGGACGGCATGTTGAGTTTTAGGTCGGCACCGGACTATGAGGGATCGAAGCAGACGTATGCGGTGACGATTGACGCGATGTCTGGCACGGGAGCGTCTGAGGTGACGGTGTCGCATGGATTGACGGTTGATGTGACGAATGAGGATGAGGCTGCGGTATTTGGTTCTAGTCTTATGACGGAAGTTTCGGTGAATGAGTTGTATGCGCAGGTGGGGACGTTTGCGGCTGTTGATGCGGATGGTGAGACGGTGAAGTACAGTTTGGGAGGAGTGGATAAGGATTTCTTTACGGTATCATCTGACGGTATGTTGCGATTTAAGAAGGCGCCTGATTATGAGACGCCGTTGGATGACGGTGGAGACAATGTGTATGACGTGACGGTATTGGCGACTTCGGGTTCTGCGAATCGGGAGCAGACGTCGTCACATGCGTTGAAGGTGACGGTGATGAATTTGGTGGACGAGAATGTTCTTATGTTTTCGACTACGGCGATGGAGGCTGTGGATGTGATGGAGAATGTTCAGGCGGTTGGAACGTTTGCGGCGAGTGATCCGGACAACGATGCGATTTCGTATAGTTTGGGGGGAGCGGATGCGGGATTATTTGCGATATCATCTGATGGAGTGTTGACGTTTAGGGCGTTGCCTGACTTTGAGATGCCGTTGGACGATGGCAAGGACAATGTGTACGATGTGACGATTGAGGCGATGTCTGGTACGGACGGGGGAGAGCAGGAGGCGTTGCATGAGTTGATGGTGAGTGTGACGAATGTGAATGACAATTTGCCAGTGTGGGATGCTACGGGTGGGATGGAGAGTGTTTCTGTGAGTGAGAATGGGCGTGATGTGTTGTACACGTCGCGAGCGAGTGATGGGGATGCGGTGGACATGGTGACGTATAGTTTGGGGGGAGCGGATGGAGGATTATTTGACGTATCTGCGGACGGTATGTTGAGTTTTAAGACTGCCCCTGACTTTGAGGGAGCGAAGCAGACGTATGTTGTGACGATTGAGGCGATGTCTGGGAGTGGAGCGGAAGCGATGACGGCGTCTCTTGAGTTGACGGTGAATGTGGATGATGTGGACGAGGCTCCTGATTTCACGGGCGGTGCGAGTCGGACTGTATCTGTGGACGAGGGTGTTTTGGCGGTGGGTTCATTTGTTGCGACGCCGAAGGTGAGTGGTCAGAGTGTGACCTATATGTTGTCTGGAGTGGATGCGGGATTGTTTGCGATTTCTTCGGATGGGATGTTGAGTTTTAGGTCGGGAGCGGATTACGAGGGAGCGAAGCAGTCGTATGCGGTGACGGTTGAGGGTTATGCGGGAGGGGAGATGTCGAGTCAAGGTGTGACGGTGAATGTGATGGATGTGGACGAGGCGCCTGATTTTGCGAGTGGAGCGAAGGGGACGTTGTCTGTGATGGAGAACAGCAATTTCAGCGAGTCGTATGCTGCGAGTGCGAAGGTGAGTGGTCAGACTGTGGCGTACAGTTTGAAGGGAGCGGATGCGGGATTGTTTGCGATATCGGCGAGCGGGGCTTTGAGTTTTAAGACGGTTCCGGACTTTGAGAGTCCGATGGATGATGGTGATGACAATGTGTATGATGTGACGATTGTAGCGATGTCATCTGGGGGAGAGGAGACGGAGCATGGTGTGAAGGTGACGGTATTGGATGTTGCGGAGTCTCCTGATTTTACGTCTGGGATGACGGCGATTTCTGTGATGGAGAACGGCAATTTTGGTGAGTCGTATGCTGCGAGTGCGAAGGTGTCGGGTCAGAGTGTGACGTATATGTTGTCTGGAGCGGATGCGGCATTTTTTGATCTTACTTCGGATGGGATGTTGAGTTTTAAGGCATCGCCTGACTATGAGCGTCCTGAGGATGATGGCAAGGACAACGTGTATGATGTGACGGTTGAGGCGTTAGCTGGAGGAGAGACTACGCGTCGTGTGGTGAAGGTGACGGTATTGGACGAGGATGACAATGAGAGTCCGATGTGGGATGCTACGGATGGGATGGAGAGTGTGTCATTGGATGAGAATGTTGTGTCTGTAGGGTACACATCGAAAGCGACTGATCTTGAGAAGGAGAAGCTGACGTACAGTTTGGGAGGAGCGGATAGGGGTCTCTTTATGATTGATGAGGATTCGGGAGCGTTGACATTTTCGAGTGCGGCAGATTATGAGACGCCGTTGGATGCGGACAAGGACAATGTGTATGAGTTGAGTGTTGTGGCAACAGATGCGTCTGGTGGAGTGGGAACATTGTTGTTGATGGTGACGGTGATGAACGTGGACGACAACATGGCGGTGTGGAGTGACGGGGGGAAGGAGGACGTGTCGGTGAATGAGAACGGGGCGTTGGTGGAATATAAGTCGCGAGCAAGTGATGCGGACGGAGATGCGTTGACGTACAGCATTACGGGAGGAGCGGATCGGGCTCTCTTTATGATTGACGAGTCGACGGGAGAGTTGAGATTTGTTATTGGGACTCCGAATTACGAGGGAGGCAAGACGAGCTATGCGGTGACGATAGGAGCGACGTCAGGAACGGGGGCGTCTGAGTTCACGGCTCCCCTTGAGTTGACGGTGAATGTGGTGGATGTGGATGAGGCTCCTGATTTTTCTTCTGGCATGACGGCGATTTCTGTGATGGAGGGGAGTAATTTTGCGGAGACCTATGTGGCGAGTGCGAAAGTCGCGGGTCAGATGGTGACGTACAGTTTGGCAGGAGTGGATGCGGCATTTTTTGATCTTACAGCGGATGGGATGTTGAGTTTTAAGAGAACGGATCAGGATTTTGAGACTCCGGGTTCTGGGGACAAAGACAATGTCTATGAAGTGACGGTGAAGGCACATGCGGGAGGGGAAAGCACGGATCGGAATGTGAAGGTGACCTTGACGAACGTGAACGAGGCCCCGATGTTTAGTTCTTCTCTTGCGACGACGTTGATGTTGGATGAGAACAAGCAGATTGTGGGAACGTATGCGGCGAGTGATCCGGATGCGGATGATGCGGTATTGATGTACACGTTGTCAGGCTCGGATGCGTCTAAGTTTCAGATTGACTCGATGGGAGCGTTGAGTTACAGGGATGGGAGTGTTCCTGATTATGAGAATCCGCAGGATGCGGACAAAGACAGGACCTATAATGTCGTTATTACGGCGACAGACGATGAGGGTTTGACGGATACGCACACTCTCGCTGTGGAGACTCAGAATGTTACGAGAGGCTCACCTACTTTTAGTTCGGGGCTCTTATGGCGACACCAATTCTCGTATGATGGCAATGAGAAAACTTACCAATCGAGGTCGAATGTTCGAATGAATGAAAACCAATATAAGATAGTAGATCTTGTGAAGGATTTTGGCCTATCTCATCCGGACAGTGATGAAGTTTCGTATTCTTATAGGGTTGAAGCAGGATGGAGCGGTAGTGATTTAGTGGAAGTCAGGGATAATGTCATTTACGTTAGAAGTGATACCGGACACGGAGTTCCTAATTACGAGAGTTGGTCAAGAACCTACGATGTTAGGATTCAGGTCAGCGTTCCAGAATCGAAACCGACGTATCTTATACTTAAATTTTCAATTGATGATGTAGCTGAGGGAGGTATTTTTGCGGCAGACTCAAAGTCGGCGATCTCGGTGGAAGAGAACAGCAACTTTAGCCAAACCTATGTGGCGACTCCTAGGGTGTCAGGTCAAAGTTTGACGTATATGTTGTCAGGAGTGGATGCGGCATTATTTAATCTTTCTGCGGATGGGATGCTGAGTTTTAAGGCGATTCCTGATTATGAGACGCCCTTGGATGTTGGCAAGGACAACGTGTATGATGTGACGATTGAGGCTCATGCGGGTTGGGAGAAGACGGATTTCGCGGTGATGGTGACGGTGACGGATAATCGGAATGAGGGTCCTGATTTTGCCACGGGTTCAAAGGCTGCCATATCGGTGAATGAGAACGCCAATTTTAGCGAGACGTACATGGCGACTCCGAAGGTACCGGGAAGTGCGGTGACGTTCAGTCTGGAGGGAGCGGATGCGGCATTATTTGATATTGATGCAGACGCGGGAGCCTTGAGTTTTAAGGCGGCCCCTGATTATGAGAAGCCCTCGGATGATGGCAAAGACAACGTGTATGATGTGACGGTTGTTGCGACGGTGTCTGGAGGAAGTTCGAAGCATGATGTGAAGGTGACGGTAGCAGATGTGAGCGAGGCCCCGATGTTTACTTCTGGAGCGTTGACAACCCAAGTTGCCGAGGGCAGCAACTTTAGTTTGACGTATGTGGCGACGCCTACGATTTCGGGACAAGCGGTGACGTATGGTTTGGAAGGTGTGGATGCGGCATTATTTAATCTTTCTGCGGATGGGATGCTGAGTTTTAAGTCTGTACATGATCATGAGAATCCCTTGGATGATGGCAAGGACAACGTGTATGATGTGACGGTTGTTGCGATGGCAGGAGGCGAGAGTGCGAAAAGGGCTGTGAAGGTGAGTGTGACAAACGAGCCCTTTGATCTGTTTTCTGTGCATAACTATGGCAAGACGGCAGGTTTTGATGCGAATACTGCGGATGAGATTATTGTCGACTTGGGTTCGTCTGGTTGGGATAGTACGAGTATTAATCAGCATGTGACGTTGAAAGTGGGTTCGGCAACCTATTCCGGCGGCAGCAAAATAACGATTAGTTTTATTAGGGATGACAAGTTAATACTTTATACGGATCCAGGGACTTTGACGGCGGGTTCGCAAGTGAAACTGACGCTCAACAAGAACTTGTTTAAGAAGAGCGGCGTGGCAGAAGCTACGGACAAGGTGATAGATTTCACGGTGGGGGCTCTGGAGGATCAAACTCAGAAGCCTGAATTGCCGGCTACGGATCAAGTTCTATTTGTTCCGGGTCATTATCAAGAGCCATCTGGATCTCTGGCTGGTACTGCGTATAAAACTGTAGAAGGAGCTCTTGTGACGTTTAAAAGTTCATTGCATAGTGGATTGGTGGATTTTGAGAAGATAGAGACGAGGTATGAACTTTATTTCACGCAAGCCTACACGAGCAGCACGGGCAAAAAGTACACGCAAGGATGGAATCATGATGATTCGATTGTGACGACTTCTGCATCGGTCTATGGCAATACGGTGGCTTTGACTTTCACGCGGTCTCTTACGAAATCGGACTTGCAACCTATTTCTGAGGCGCGCGTACGGTTTACTTTTAAGGAGGGAGCTGTGACGAATGGAGCGGGAGCGAACGCTGAACTTACGACGGAATGGAAGACGCCGGATGCGATAAGGGCGGGGGCTTCGCAAGATGACGGTTTGGATGAATTGGGATTGAGTGGTCTTGACGATGATGACGTGGGACTTGTGGGCCTTGGTGACTTTGACTCTGGTTCGTTCTGATTCCTGAGTCTGGGCGGCGTGACGTGGCGGGGAGGGTTAGCTTATGACTGTTTTTTGTGCGAGCAAGTTTGCGGCTTGGATAAGTTTTTTTGTTTCTGGATGTTGTGGGTGTTCGAGGATGTGGGTTGCGAGGCCTTCTTCGACAATCTTCCCTTCTTTCATGATGATGATGTGGTCAGCGATGGCTTGAATGACGTGCATATCGTGGCTGATGAAGATGTAGGAGAGGTTGAGTTCTTTTTGGATTTTTGCGAGGAGTTTGAGGATTTGGAGTTGGATGGTGGTATCGAGGGAAGATGTGGGTTCATCGAGGATGAGGATTTTGGGTTCGACGATGAGGGCGCGTGCGATAGCGATTCGCTGTCTTTGACCGCCTGAGAATTCGTGAGGAAATTTGCTGAGGGTTTCTGGAGGGAGTCCTACGGCATTGAGTGTATTGAGGAGTTTTTCTTGTTGTTGTTTTTTGGAGATTTGGGGGAAGAAGACGGGGAGTCCCTCAGAGATGATGTCGGCGATATTCATGCGTGGAGAGAGGGAGCCGAAGGGGTCTTGAAAGACGATTTGGATAAGTTTTTGTATATGTTTCCATTTTTTTCTGGAGAGGGAGAGCGTAGAGATTCCGTTGATATGTATGGTTCCTTGGGCGTTGATGAGTCGTGTAAGTGCGAGGGCAAGGGAGCTTTTCCCTGATCCGGATGCTCCGACGACGCCGAGTGTGGAGCCTTCTTTGAGTGAGAATGATATATCATCAAGGCATGGGACGGAGGAAGATTTTTTGAGGAGGGATTGTGAGGAGTAGGAGGCTTTGAGGTTTTGAGCTGAGAGGATGGTGTGAGGATTTTTGGACAGGGGTTTTTTGTTGATATTTTGGAGTTGGTGAGCGTGGATAAGATTTTTGGTTTGTGAGGTTTTGGGTTGTGAGAAGAGTTTGTGTGTGGGTCCTTCTTCGACAATTTTCCCTTTATCCATGACGAGAGTATTTTGCGACATATAGCGAGCGATATGGAGGTCGTGAGTGATGAATATGAGGCTGAGGTTTTGTTGTTGTTGTATGGAGAGCAGGAGGTCGAGGATGTGGGATCGTGTGGAGACGTCGAGAGAGGTGGTGGGTTCATCTGCGATGAGGAGTTTAGGTTTTTTTGCAAGGGCGATGGCGATCATGATTCGCTGGCACTGGCCACCTGAGAGTTGGTGTGGGAGGTTATCGAGGCGTGAAGCGAGTGCGGAGAGTTGGACTTGTTCGAGGAGTTGTAGGATATCTTGGTTGGAGGGTTGAAATGTGGTGGGCTGAGCGGAGATGGTGAGGGCTTCTGAGAGTTGTTTTCTGATGGAGTGTAGGGGATTGAGGGAGGGGATGGGTTCTTGGAAGATGACGCCGATGGTATGTTTGTGAAGTTGGAGTATGGAATTTTTGTCGAGGTGTGTATTGTGTTGGAGGATGGGGAAGGAGTGGTTGGGTGTATTTAGGGAGATGGAGCCTGAGAGGATGGAGAGTTTTGGGGGTAGGAGGCAGGAGATGGCTTGAGCGGCGGTTGTTTTTCCTGATCCTGATTCGCCGAGTAGGGCGATGGTTTCGCCGGGCTTTAGGGAGAAGCTGATATTGTCGACGGCGGTGAAGGCTCCGTGTGGTGTATGGAATTTCACGGAGAGCTCGCGGACATCGAGGAGAGGGAGGGGAGAAGAGGTCATGCCTTGTATCTAGCACAAGGAGAAGGCGAGGTGAAGGGGTTAAAAAGGCGAGAGGTATCTTTACTTTTTGTTGGATGTCGGGTACATAAGGGGCGTGCGGGCGTAGCT
>CAKMZR010000053.1:7501-9027 GCA_929200455.1 uncultured Alphaproteobacteria bacterium
TTCCTGCGTTGGACGAAATTCCTTATCCGACCAAGATGGAGCCGAGTCTGGTTGTTGAATTTTACTCTCGTTAGAGTTTTTTGCGCCTTTCTATGCCGCAGTAGCTCAGTGGTAGAGCGCAACCTTGCCAAGGTTGATGTCGAGGGTTCGACTCCCTTCGCCCGCTCCATTTTCTTGTTTTGGATTGGATTTGGTGTGGTTTGGGGGGTAGAGGAAGAGGATTTGTTCTTGTTGTCTCCTTGAGATGAGTCCGTTGAGTATTTTTCCTTTTGCGTAGATCCACCTTGGGAATTCGAGGGCAACTTCCGTTTTGTCTTCGCCGCGATTGAGTTTTCGTCGGAGTGTGGAAGCTTTGAAGGCGGTGATTCCGATATTGAAGATGAAGCTGAGGAGAGCTGCGGCTTCGTGGTTTTTGAGGGGTACGTTTACGAGGGGCAGGAGGGCGTTATAGAAGAGTGAGAGGTCTTTGATGAGGAGGTTGATGGCGTCATTTGGGGTGAGCGGGGGATTGAAGGAATCGTGTTCGAGGATGACGTGGCCATAGCCGATGGTGGGGATATTGGCGGGGCAGAGGTAAGGATTGAGTTCGAGTCCTTCACATTGTTTTACGAGGGGTAATGCGATGAGGATAGGTTTTGGGGTGAGTGAGGTCATGAGTTTTATTTTCCTGATTTCATGGCTTGAGCGGAGAACCAGAATGTGATGACGCTTGTGATGGTGAACTGGATGAGGTCTGGGGGAATGAAGAGGGAGAGTTCGTGTATGGATCGGGAGAGGAAGACGGCTTGCCACATGGTGTAGGCGAGGGGGAAGACGATGGCGTATGTGCATACGGGTCTGACGGTGGCACGTAGGAATCCTTGGAATCCGGTTTCTTTTCCGAGGGCTATATCGTGAGAGACTTTGGCGATGGTGGCTTTGGATTGGTGTAGACTTTCGCGTTCTTGGAGTGTGATTTGTTGTTGTTGTTGGGCGAAGGTGTAGCTGAGGGTGAGCATAGCGATTTCGTGGTTGTTGTCTCTTTTTTGTCGAGAGGATGAGATGAATTGTTTGAAGACGGAGGGCACGAGTCCGATGAGTCCGCCTGAGAGTGCGGGAATGAGTTCTGCGATTAGGGAGAGCATGAGTATGTCCTTGGGGGAGGGGGCGCGGATTTGAGTTTTTTTACCCTAGGAGAGAGAGGGAGAAAAGAGAATACCCATGAGGGATTTGGGGGGGTTAAATTTTTTTCGTTTTCATTTCTTTTTTAGGGATGGTAGAAACGTGGGGCAGTTTGAGGAGAGAGAGGAAAGAGGATGCGAGGCACGGAAGGCAAAGGAGGAGCGTCGGAATTTTTGTCTGAGGAAGAGAGGCGGGACAGATTCCGTCTTGCGCGGACGAAGAATGTGGGGAGTGTTACATTTTTGAATTTATTGGATCGTTACGGGAGTGCGACGCGAGCGATAGAGAAGTTGCCGGAGTTGTCGTTGCGAGGGGGTGCACGTCGTCCCTTGAAGGTGATGAGTGTGAAGGAGCTGGAAAGGGAG
>CAKMZR010000054.1 GCA_929200455.1 uncultured Alphaproteobacteria bacterium
AGATAGGAGAGAGAGGTCAAGTTTTGAGGGCTGAGTTTCGAGGGCATATTCGATGATGGCGGCGGCATTTTTTTCTGTGAGTGGTTTTGGATTTCCTGCTGCGGATGGGTCTTGAGCGGCGGCTGTGGCGATGGCGGAGATGTTGGGATTTTTGACGCCGAGTTCGTTAAGGTTTTGGGGTATATTTAGGGCTTGATTTTGGGAGATACAGAATTGGAGGAAGCCGTCGAATCCGCCGTCGATATTGAGGAAGCGTGCGAGTTGTATAATTTTTTCTTCGATGACGTTTCTGTTGAAAGCGAGGATGTAGGGAATGAGGACGGCATTTGTGGTTCCGTGGTGTGTGTGGTGTTGAGCTCCGATGGGGTGGCTAAGGGCGTGTATGGCGCCTAGTCCTTTTTGGAAAGCGACGGCTCCCATGGATGCGGCGACCATCATGTGCGTGCGTTCATTTATGAGATGTGGATTTTTGAAGACGTGGGCAAGATTTTGGGTGACGAGTTGGAGTCCTTCGAGGGCGATTCCTTGGCTCATGGGGTGGTAGAGGGGGGAAGAGAAGGCTTCGAGGCAGTGGGCGAAGGCGTCGAGTCCTGTGCCGGCGGTGATGTGAGGGGGTAGGTCGAGGGTGAGTTCCGGGTCGAGTATGACGTGGGCGGGCAGCATTTTGGGGTGGAAGATAATTTTTTTGACGGCGTTGGAGGTATTGGTGATGACGGATGCACGCCCGACTTCGGAACCTGTGCCGGCGGTTGTGGGAACGGCGATGATGGGATGGATGTTGTCATGATTGGCGTGTGTCCAGAGGTCGCCGATGTCTTCGAAGTCCCAAACGGATTTTGTTTGTCCCACCATGAAGGCGAGGGTTTTCCCGAGATCGAGGCCGGATCCTCCCCCGAAAGCGACGACGCCGTCAAATTGACCTTCGCGATAGAATTCGAGTCCTTTTTTTAGGTTGGTATCTGAGGGATTGGCATCGACACCTGAGAAGATGTCGGCATGAGGAAAAGAGTCTTGGAGGAGGGCGAATGTTTTTTGTGTGATGGGTAGGGAGGCGAGATTGCGGTCAGTGACGAGGAGAGGTTTTGAGAGGGAAGACTTTTTGCAGGCACCTGGAAGTTCTGAGATACGTCCTTTTCCAAGACTGATGAGGGTGGGGTAAGACCAGTTGGCGTGTAGGGTCATGAGATACCGTGTATAGAAGGTGTTATGAGTTGTATATACGCTTTGGAGGGGTAGGAGTCAACGGAGGATAATAGGGGTTGATTTTTTTGTTGGATATTGTTCTTATGGGTGGTTTTGGGAGGATCGGGTGAAGCGTATAGCCAAGGAATCTGAGAAGAGATGAAGGAACCGTATGTAGAATTATCGCCTGAGGTATCGGAAGAGGTGAGGCAGACGACGTGTTATATGTGTGCGTGTCGATGTGGTATTGATGTGCATATGAAGGATGGCAAGGTTGCGTATATTGAGGGCAACCGTTCGCACCCTGTGAACAAGGGAGTCTTGTGTGCGAAGGGTTCTGCGGGTGTGATGCAGGTGAATTCGCCTTCACGTCTTCGTTCTCCGTTGCGTAGGGTTGGCGAGCGTGGACGTGGAGAGTTTGAGGAGATTTCGTGGGAGGAGGCTTTGTCTGAGGTTACGGATCGTTTGTTGAAGATTCGGCGCGAGGCTCCGGAGAGGTTGGCATTTTTTACGGGTAGGGATCAGTCGCAGTCTTTTACGAGTTATTGGGCTCAAGAGTTTGGAACGCCGAACTATGCGGCTCATGGAGGATTTTGTTCTGTAAACATGGCGACGGCGGGCATTTACACGATGGGGGGAGCCTTTTGGGAGTTTGGTCAGCCAGATTTTGAGCGGACGAAGTATTTGATGTTGTTTGGAGTGGCAGAAGATCATGACAGCAATCCGATTAAGATGGGTTTGGGTAAGATGAAGGGTCGAGGAGCGAAGGTTGTGGGGGTGAATCCTGTGAGGACGGGTTACAATGCGATAGCGGATGAGTGGATAGGGATTACGCCTGGCAGTGACGGACTGTTTATTATGTCGTTGATCTATGAGTTGCTGAGGAGTGGGAAGGTGGATACGGATTATTTGTCTTGTTATACGAACGCGCCTTTTTTGTTGGAGGGAGGAGATGGGGAGCGTTCGGGTTTATTTTTGCGAGATGGTGATGGGAAGCCATTGGTGATGGATCGTGTGAGTGGTAAGCTTGTGGCGTTTGATGGTAAGGGTGTGAGGCCTGATCTGAGGGGAGACGGAAAGCACGAGACGGTTTTTGGCAAGTTGGTGGAGACGTATTTGTCGGACTGTTATGCACCGGAGAAGGTTTCGGAGAGGTGCGGGGTTCCTGTGGAGACGATTTGTCGCATTGCCTCGGAGTTGGCCCATGTGGCATTTGAGGAGAGTATAGAGCTTCCTATTGCGTGGACGGATTTTCGGGGAGAGCACCATGAGGTGATGTTGGGACGTCCTGTAAGTTTTCATGCGATGCGGGGTATTTCTGCACATGGGAATGGATTTCAGACGTGTCGTGCGTTGCATATTTTGCAGATATTGCTAGGGAGTGTGGAGGTTCCTGGAGGGTTTCGTTTTAAGCCACCTTATCCGAAGCCTGCAGAGATTCACCCGAAGCCGCATAGTGATTGTCATGTGAATTGTCCTCTTGACGGTCCTCATCTTGGGTTTGTGATGGGTCCTGAAGATTTGGCGTTGAAGATAGACGGCAGGGCTGCTCGGATAGACAAGGCGTTTACGTGGGAGAATCCTTTGTCGTCGCATGGTCTTATGCATATGGTGATCTCGAATGCGTATGCAGGAGATCCCTATAAGATTGATACGTTGTTTTTTTATATGGCGAATATGGCATGGAATTCTTCGATGGACACGGGTGGGGTAATGGAGAAGTTAACGGCGAAGGATGACGAGGGAAATTATGTGATTCCGTATATTGTGTACTCGGATGCGTATGCGTCGGAGATGGTGGCGTATGCTGATATTGTATTGCCTGACACGACGTACTTGGAGCGACATGACTGTATATCTTTGCTGGATCGTCCGATAAGTGAGCCTGATGGAGCGGCGGATGCGATAAGGGGGCCGGTTGTGGACGCGGGTCGTGACGTGAGAGGTTTTCAGAGTGTATTGTGTGACTTGGGTCATCGTTTGGGTCTGGGAGGTTTTGTGACGGAGGATGGGGAGGCGAAGTACAAGGACTATGCAGATTACATTGTGCACCATGAGAGGAAGCCTGGGATAGGGCCTTTGTCTGGATATCGGGGTGAGGATGGCAGTCTTTCTGGTCGAGGTGGGGTGAACGAGGATCAGTTGGATCGTTATAAGGAGGGTGGAGGATTTTTTGTGTCACCGATAGAGGCGGGCTCTAGTTTTTATAAGCCGTGGAATATGTCGTATCAGGATTGGGCGGTGGGGATGGGTTTTTATGAAAAGCCTTCGCCTTATGTATTTCAGTTGTATGTGGAGCCTTTGAGGAAGTTTCAGCTTGCGGCGGAGGGTTATGGAGAGATTCAGCCGCCCGATCATTTGAGGGATTCTTTGAAGTCGAGGATGACGCCTTTTCCTGAGTGGTATGAGAGTACGGACGAGGATGATGATTATCCGTTGCATGCTTTGACTCAGAGGCCGATGGCGATGTATCATAGTTGGGGAAGTCAGAATGCGTGGTTGCGTCAGATTCACGGTATGAATCCGTTGTATGTTCCGCTTAGGGTTTGGAGGGAACATGGTTTTGAGGAGGGAGATTGGGCGAAGGTGACATCGAGACACGGAGAGATTACGGTTCCTGTTGCTTTGCATAGGGGACTGAATGGTCATACGGTATGGACGTGGAATGCGATAGGCAAGCGTCGTGGGGCTTGGGGTCTTGGGGAGGGTTCACCGGAGTCGACGAAGGGATTTTTGTTGAATCACTTGATAGATGATTTGTTGCCGTTGAAGGATGGGGAGCGTGTATCGAATTCGGATCCTGTGACGGGACAGGCTGCATGGTTTGATCTGAAGGTGAGGTTGGAGAAGGTGAGTCCTCGAAAGAGTTCTGAGCCTGTATTTGAGGAATTGAAGTCACCTGTGGGCGTAGGTCCGAAGGTGGTATCGTTTAAGGTAGGCAGATGACATTATTACCGGAAAAAGTAGATAAGAAGTTGGGCTTGGTGATAGATTTGGACACGTGTGTGGGGTGTCATGCGTGTGTGGTTGCGTGCAAGGGTTGGAACACGGAGAACTATGGTTCTGCACTTTCTGACAAGGATGCGTATGGTGGAGATCCTGTGGGAACATTTTTGAATCGCGTTCATAGTTATGAAGTTGAGCCGCCCTTGGGTGCGAGTCAGACGGTACATTTTCCGAAGTCGTGTCTGCACTGTGAGGATGCTCCGTGTGTGACGGTGTGTCCGACGGGGGCGAGTTACAAGCGGGAGGAGGATGGAATAGTTCTTGTGAACGAGGATGCGTGTATTGGCTGTGGTCTTTGTGCGTGGGCTTGTCCGTATGGAGCCCGAGAGTTGGATGGGGTGTCTGGAGTGATGAAGAAGTGTACATTGTGTGTGGATAGGATTTACAATGAGAATTTGGCGGAAGAGGATCGTGTGCCGGCGTGTGTGCGAACGTGTCCTGCGGGCGCGAGGCATTTTGGTGATTTGGGGGATGAGGAGAGTGATGTGAGTAAGTTGGTGCGGGAGCGTGGCGGCATGGATTTGATGCCGGAGATGGGGACGAAGCCTGTGAACAAGTATCTTCCGTTGCGTTCCCGAGATGAGGGTCTGGGGGTTCCTGCATTGGAGGAAGTTGCGAGTGAGCCGACGGGTTTTATGAGGTGGTTGGACAAAGTGTTGGAGAAGGTTTGATGCATCCTGCACCGTCTGTAATTTTTTTCACGTCATTTTCCGGATTGGGATTTGGGATGTTGATGTGGCTTGGTTCTGGGTTGCCTTTGTTGTGGGGTTTGGAAGCGTTTGTCTATTTTTTTGTGGCGTATGCTTTGAGTGTGGGAGGATTGTTGTCGTCGGTATTTCACTTAGGGAATCCGAAGAATGGTTTGAAGGCGTTTAGCCAGTGGCGTACGAGTTGGTTATCTCGAGAGGGTATATGTGCGGTGTTGTCTCTTTTGGTGATGGGATTGTACGGTATAGGTTTAATATTTTTGGAAGAGAATTGGTTTTTGTTGGGTTATGTGGGGAGTGTGTTGTCGTTTGGAACGGTATTCACGACGTCGATGATTTACATGCAGTTGAAGACGGTTCCGAGGTGGAACATGCTGTGGACGCCTGTATTGTTTATGGTGTTGTCGTGGGGTGGAGGTGCGTTGCTTGTGGGTGATGAGAATTTGTCATTATTTTTGTTGTTGTTGGGAGGCTGTGTTCAGGTGGTGGCTTGGTTGCGTGGAGACAAGAGATTTTCTGAGGTGGGCGTTTCTTTGGAGAGTGCGACGGGACTTGGTTCTAGGGGTAGGGTGCGGATGTTTGAGTCTCCTCATACGGGGACGAATTATTTGTTGAAGGAGATGGTCTACAAGGTGGGTCGGAAACATGCGAGGAAGCTTCGTGTGATGGGATTACTGTTGTTGTCGGTATTTCCTGTTTTGTTGTTATGGTTTTTGGGTGAATACGATTGGGTTGTGTGGTTTTCTGTCATTTTGCATGTGTTGGGACTTTTGACAGTTCGCTGGTTATTTTTTGCGGAAGCGGAGCATGTGGTGGGAGTCTATTACGGGAAGCGTTAGACATCTTTGATGATGGGGGGAGGGGAGAATGCGTTGATGGTGGGAGGATTTTGGGTGTAGGGTTCGACATCGACAAGGCATGAGAGGGCGGATGGTCCTTGAGCGATGCGAGAAGTTCCGACATCTTGGGTGAGTATATTTGGGTTTCCGTGGACGCACCAAATGGATTGGTCGTGAGCGATGAGTGGATCGAACCATGCTCCGGTAGAGATTTGGATGACACGGGGTCGGATGTGTTCTGAGAGTACGGCGGTGGCAAGACAGCTTCCTCTGTTGTTGAAGATGCGTACGAGGCTATGATGTTTGATGTTCCTTTTTTTGGCATCTTCAGGGTGGATAGTGACGGGTTGTCTTTCGTGTATTTTTTGTGATTGGGCGTATGCTCCGTGGTCGAGTTGAGAGTGTAGTTTGTCGTGTGGTTGGTTGGAGATGAGATGGAGGGGGAAGGTTTTGTGTGGATTCCCGAGGAATTCGTTGAGGGGTGGAGCCATGGGGTGGGGTAGACATTCTTCGTAGAGGAAGGAAGCGATGGCGGGGCTTGAGATTTGTATTTTTTTGCTTGGCGTTGAGAGGGGATATTTTTGAGGATTTTTGCGGAAGTCTTGGAGGAGAACGGCTTGATGGTCACGCGGACCTGCGGAGAAGGTTCCGAGTGTTTTTAGGTCTTTGAGGGAGGGAAGTTGGACGTGGTGTTTTTTGAAGTTGTTGCGGGTTTGTTGGTAGAGTTTTGCGATCCATTGTTCTTCTGAACGTCCTTCGGTGAAGGTATTTTTGATGTTGAGTTGTTCTGAGATGAGTGAGAAGATGTCGAAGTCGTTTCGTGCTTCGCCGATGGGTTCTGTAGTTTTTTCCATGAAGGAGACGAAGGAGTCGCGAGGAGAAGCGGTGAAGTCGTTTCTTTCGAGGGAGGTGGTGCATGGGAGGACGATGTCTGAATGTTTTGCAAGAGGGTTCCAGCACCATTCATGGGAGATGATGGTTTGAGGTTTTTGCCAAGCTTTGCTCATTTTGGCGAGGTCTTGATGGTGGTGGAAAGGGTTGCCGCCGGCCCAATAGATGAGTTGGATATCGGGGTAGAGAGATTGGGTTCCGTTGTAGTCGAACGCTTTTCCTGGGTTGAGGAGCATGTCGCTGATGCGTGCGACGGGTATGAAGGAAGTGACGGGATTGCGTCCTTGGGGGAGGGAGGCGATGGGAGTGTGTAGGTAGTCATTTCCGATGCTGTTGAAGGTTCCGTATCCGAGGCCAATTCCGCCACCGGGAAGGCCGATTTGTCCGAGCATAGCGGCAAGAGTGACGCCAGTCCAATAGGCGTATTCACCGTATTCTTGACGTGTGAGTGAGAAGCTGAGGTTTATCATGGTGCGAGATTTTGCCATGCGTCGTGCGAGATTGCGTATGGTGTTTGCGGGTATTCCGGTGAGAGTTTCTGCCCACTCCGGAGACTTGGGTGTACGGTGTTTTTCGGTTCCTAGGAGGTAGGGAAGGAAGTCTTCGAAGCCGGAGGTGTGTGAGTGGATGAAGTTTGCGTCGTAGAGGTTTTCTTCGTAGAGGGTATACACGATGGCGAGCATGAGATGGACATCGGTATTGGGGACGATGGGCCTCCATTCTGCTTGAATTTCTGGGGGTGTGTCGGATTGTATGGGGCTAATATTGACAAACTGGACACCTTGCTTGGCGGCATGTGACATGGATTGGAGTTGTGTATGTGAGACGAGTCCGCCGTTATTGATTTGCGTATTTTGGATTCTGAGTCCGCCGAAAGCAACGAAGAGTTGGGCGTGTTGGGCGATGGAGTTCCAAGATGTGGAGTCGATGATGATTTTTTGGAGGTCTCCGAGGATGTGGGGTATGATGACTTCAGCGGCGGCATAGCTGTAGGTATTGAGAGATCGGGTATAGCCTCCGATGCAGTTGAGGAATCGGTGGAGTTGGCTTTGGGCGTGATGGAATCGTCCGGCACTTGCCCATCCGTAAGAACCTCCGAAGATGGCTTGATTGCCGTATGTTTTTATGATTCTTGAGAGTTCTTGAGCGACAATTTTTGCGGCTTTCTCCCAAGAGACGGCGACGAAGGGTTCTTTGCCGCGTAGCTGAGTGGAAGCTTTGTGACCTTTTTCGAGCCAACTTTTTCGGATCATGGGTTGCTGGATTCGAGAGGGAGCATAAAGGGTATCAACGAATCCTTGGCTGATAGGAGAGGGATGTGTGTCTTTTTCTGATGGGAGCAGAGCGACAACTTTTCCATTTTGAACTTTGACGCGGTACTGTCCCCAGTGGGTAGTGGTGTGGAACTGCGAAGTATTCATGAAAGGGAGTTATGAGCAGTTGTAGCCCCATCCGCTTACGGATTTGATCTCGAGGAATTCGAGGAGTCCCCAAGAGCCGCCTTCGCGTCCGTTTCCTGACTGTTTGAATCCGCCGAAGGGAATTCCCGGAGCGCGAGAGAGGCCATTGATAGCGACCATCCCTGTGCGGGAAGCACGAGCGAATCTTTCTGCACGTTCTCTGCTGGAAGTTTGGATATAGTTGGTGAGTCCATAAGCGGTATCATTGGCGATGGAGAAGGCTTCTTCTTCACTATTGAAGGGTATGATGGCAAGGACGGGTCCGAAGATTTCTTCTTTTGCGATGGTCATTTGGGGGGTGACATTGGCAAAGATTGTGGGTCGCACGAAGTATCCACGATTCAATCCTTCTTGTCTTCCTGTGCCGCCGACAAGGAGGGTGGCTCCTTCGTCGATTCCTTTTTGGATGAGGTTTTGAATTTTGTCGTATTGTACTTTAGAGACGGCGGGTCCGATGTGGGGTCCATTTTTATGGGCGGTATTGACAGAGATTTGTTCTGCACAAGCTTTGGCTTCTTGGCAAGCCTGTTCGTAGCGGCTTTTTTCGACAAGCATACGAGAAGGGGAATTGCAAGATTGCCCTGTATTTTCGAAACAGTGTGTGACTCCTCTGGTGACGGCATCTTTGTCTGCGTCATGGAAGATGAGGTTGGCCCCTTTTCCTCCAAGTTCGAGGCAGACTCGCTTGACGGTATCGGCGGCAGTTTTTGTGATGTCTTTCCCGGCACGTGTAGAGCCTGTGAAACTGACGACGTCGACATCGGGGTGTGAAGAGAGTTGTCTTCCTACGCCGAGGCCGTCGCCATTGACGAGGTTGAAGACTCCGGGTGGGAATCCGGCCTCATGGATCATGTCGGCAAGGAGCATAGCGGAGAGGGGCGCGATTTCGGAAGGCTTGAGCACGCATGTACAC
>CAKMZR010000055.1 GCA_929200455.1 uncultured Alphaproteobacteria bacterium
ATGATGTTCTCGGATGATCGGGTATTGGGAGAGGGTTTAGGAGCGCGGCGGGGGTGGTTGAGTCGGGGGTGGTCGGGTAGGGCGTGGATGTGTTGTGTGTGTGTGTTGTGTTTTTTATCTTTTTTTGGTTGGAGCGTTTCTTATGGTCAGATAGTGCCGCAGAGTCCAGAGGAGGATCCGTCAGAGACGAACAGTTTTGACTATCAAAACCGGGTGATAGATGCGGACAATGCGATCTCGCTTGCACATTCATCATTGGAGCGTCGAGACTATCGGCAAGCGAGCCTTTTGATAGCAGAAGCGATAAAGATATATTCACGACATAACCGGAAGGAGTCAGTGGGTAAGTCATTTATGCTGTTGGGATTTATAAACCGTGAGTTGGGGAACAGTCATGCGGCGGATATTTATTTTCGGAATGCGTTGGTGTCGTACCGAGATGCGGATGATTTTTTTAACAGCGGGAAGGTCGCGGGCATGTTGGGGAACATATACCTGTCGCAGGGTTTGGTGCCGAAGGCGTGCCGTTCTTGGGACGTGGCGTATGAGTTTTTTCGCCAGGTGGGAGATGAATTTTTTGCGCAGAAGTCATTTGATTTGATTCGTCAGTATGATTGTCCTGATGTGATAAAGCACTTGTCGCCGGAAGAAGCGTTTCCTGAGCCTTCCGTGGAGGTGGGTACGGATGCTTATGTGATAGACTTGTTGTTGGGTCGTGTGCCTGAGACCTATTCTTTGGATGCGCCTGTATTGGGGGGGGACGGAGAAGAAGGTTCGACGGATTTTGCGTCTATATCGCAGGAAGGTCGTGGTGTTCTTGATGCTCTTCGTGTGGATGCTCTGACGAAGAATGCGGAGGAGTTGTTGTTGCAAGCTGAGGAGGGAGATGTTTCTGAAGAGAAGCGAGAGCTTTTGTTGCGAGAGGCGGAAGATATTTTCACGCGTCTTGAGAATTACGATCGTGTATTAGAGATTCAGCTTCGTTTGGCGCGGAATGCGCGTAGCAAGAATAAGGTTGTGAAGATGCAGGGGTTTTACAATGCGGCGGTGAACACGGCGAGGATTATGGATGATTTTGAGGAGGTTGTGAGTATAGACTTGGAGTTTTCTGACGGTTTGAAGGAAGCGGAGGAGTATGATGAGGCGGGTAAGGTGGCGTTGAGGGCGCGTAAGGTTGCGGAACGCTTGGACAACACGCCTCTTTTGATGAGTGCTCTTGATGGTCTTGCGGAGGTGTATCTTGTTCAGAATCGCAAGGAGGAGGGGTGTGAAGTTTTGACGGAGGTGGTACGGAATGGTGACGAGTTGGGAGAAGGGTTTTTGGTGGGAGAGCGTTTATTGGTGATGGCCCGTTACGATTGTGCGTCACCTGGAGGTGTTTTGAATTCGTATGAGGGTTTATCGGGAGACGAGAAGAAGATGCTCCGCCAGCATATGATGGAGATAGCGTCGGTTGTGAGGACGCAGCAGGGTTTGGAAGGGGAGACGCGTTATTTTCTTCGTTTGGCACAATATTTATTGGATCGCCAAGACTATGACTGGGCGGAATCGGCATATTTGGCGGCTGCAGACATGCAGAGCAAGGAGGGGAATTACGATCAGGTGACGAATATTATGCAGTCTTTATTGGCGTTGGCTCGTCTTACGCAGGATGAGGAGAAGAGGCAATTTTACAGTTTGCGTGTGCGGACATCTCGCTTGGATGTTCTCCATCGGGATAAGACGCCGATAGAGCTTGGCAATTTGGGCATTGATTCGGCACAAGAGGGAGATGTGGATGCGGCGTGTTATTTTTGGGATCGTGCCTTGGAAGGCTTGGAGGTGGGGAAAGATGCGAGTATTATAAGTGTGGTTTCTTCTTTGAACGAGGACTACAAGTGCAAAGAGCGTCTTGAGGGATTGGTGGATTCTGATTTTGGCAATTAGGTTGTATTTTTTTGGGGTGAGAGGTTTTTTTTGTATTTGTTGGAAATATTTTGTAGTATTGGTGCTTCGGTATTTTTGTATTTACAGACGATTTTTATAGAGAGAGAGAAGGATGCGAGGGTCATTATTGAAAGAAGACTACAGGTCTGAGGGGTTGAGGTTTGGAGATGGTTTTGGGACGTACAATCCTTTGAATGCGGTGGAGTCACGTTTTTCCTATGACAATAAGACATCGCCTTTGAGGTTGTCTTTTTCATGTTTGTGTGCGGGTTGTCGCCCGCCGCGATTTTTTGAGGCGTTTGATTATTTGGAGATAGGGAATGATCAGAGTCTGGGGGTATTGATTCATGCGTCGTGTTATCCGCATGGTCGTTTTTATTTGATGGATGAGAATCCGATTCATGCGGCGAATGTGCGCGAGGCTGCACGTTTGATGGGATTGACGAATGTGGAAGTGGTGGAGGCGACTTTGGAGTCGGTTGTGGATCGCGGATTGCCTAAGATGGATTATGTGGTGACTCACGGTATGGTTCCTCGTTTGCAAGAAGAGGATGAGGTTTCTTTTGCGGGGATGTTGGCACATTTGGTGAAGCCTGGAGGTTTGGTGGTTGCGGGTTACGAGAGCATGCCGTACTGGAGTATTCACCGAGGTATTGTTCATTTGATGCGTTTGGCCTTTGAGCGTTCTCAGGGTTCTTTGCTTGAGCGTGTGGATTCTGCGTTGAAGTTTCTGGAAGAGGGAGTGGAGAGCAAGATTCCGTTGTTGGTTCACAGTCAGGTTGAGAATTTTGTGAAGGAATTGAGGGGTTTGGACAGGAAGAATTTGGCGACGAGATTTTTGTTGCCGTCTTATTGGCGACCTCGTTATTTTTCTGAGGTTTCACAGATTATGTCTGAGGGTAAGATGAGTTATCTGACGTCGGCGGATTTGCAGCGTCATTTGAGTTCACGTGGATTTCCGGATGCTGCACGTGAGGTTTTGGCGTCTTTTGATGACAGGTTGACGAATGAACTGTTGCAAGACGTATTGTTGAATCAGAATGAGCGTTGGGATATTTACGGGAAGGGTCGTATACAGGCGACGGCAACAGACATGGGTATCTTTTTTGAGCATATGAAGCTTGTGCCATTGAGGGAGAGTGGATCGTATGCACATGAGGTACGTCTTCGTATGGGCAATTTGGCGGTTCCTGAGGATGCGTATAATGACATGCACAAGTTGTTTGCAGAGGGCAAGACGAATTTTGTGGAATTGTTTCAGGGAACGGAGAGTAAGAATCACGCGATGTTTTTGAGTCGTGTGGAGGTATCGATTCTGTTGGAGAATGCGGCGGTAGGTTTTGAGGATGTGAGTTCGGTGATGGAGGAGGCGTGTGGGTGTTATAATGAGGCTTTATTGAAGTGGTCACCGGACACGGATTACTATGTGGCGAGTCCGAAGACGGGTGAGGGTGTGAAGTTGTCTTTATTTGAGCTTCATAGTTTGCCGTTTGTGGACGAGAGTGACATGGGAGTTTTGGGGGATAAGGTTTTGGGGAGTGTGAGGTCTTTGGGAGGTGATTTTCGTTTGAATGGAGAGGTTGTGAAGGACGGGAAGGAATTTTACGCGAAGGCGGGTGATATGTTTGAAGGTTTTAGGGGAAATCGGAGGAAGTTTTTGGAGAGGTTGGGGGTGAAGTTGTGGGGGTGAAGTTGAGGGGGTGAAGTTGGGTTAATGTTTTTGGGTTTGAGGTTAGGGTGGAAATTGTGTTGGGAAGAGGATGCGGAAGTTACTGGTAGCGAATAGGGGGGAGATTGCGTGTCGTGTGATGAGGAGTTGTGCTTCACGTGGTATAGGGACTGTGGCGATTTACAGTGCGGTTGATGAGGGTTGTTTTCACACGCGTTTGGCAGACGAATCGGTATTTTTGGGAGGAGTGGGAGGCGAGGGTTATTTGAGGGGTGATAGTATTTTGGAGATAGCGAAGGCACGGGGCTGTGATGGGATTCACCCTGGCTATGGATTTTTGTCTGAGAATGAGGAGTTTGCGGATTTGGTGGAGGAAGCGGGACTTGAGTGGGTAGGTCCGCCTTCGGGAGCGATAAAGTTGATGGGAGACAAGATAGAGTCTCGGAAGTGTGCACTATCGGCAGGCGTTCCTGTGGTTCCTGGTTCTTCAGGGGTGGATGAGGTCCATGTGAAGGAGGAGGCGGGTAAGATAGGCTATCCTCTTCTTATTAAGGCGTCAGCGGGAGGAGGAGGTCGTGGGATGCGTCTTGTGGAGCGGGAGGAGGACGTGGAAGTTTTGTATGGGGAGGCGGTGAGGGAGAGTGAGGGAGCGTTTGGAGATGGCAGTGTTTTTTTGGAGCGTTATATTAGGAGTTCGCGTCACGTAGAGGTTCAGGTGGTGGGAGACAAGGGAGGGGATGTGATGGCGTGGGGCGTGAGGGAGTGTTCTTTGCAAAGGCGACATCAGAAGGTGATAGAAGAGGCACCGAGTTTGGCGGTGCGTGATTCTGTGGTGACGCGGATGAGTGAGAGTGCGGTGATGCTTGCACGGGAGGTGGGATATTTTTCTGCGGGTACGGTTGAGTTTATTGTGGACGATGCTGGGGAGTATTATTTTTTGGAGATGAACACGCGGCTTCAGGTGGAGCATCCTGTGACGGAGGAGGTGTACGGGGTTGATCTTGTGGGGCTGATGTTGGATGTGGCGGAGGGGAAGAGGTTGAAGGATATGGGGTACAGTCAAGGGGGCGTGAAGGCGGATGGATGGTGTTTTGAGGCTCGTATATGTGCAGAGGATGCGATACGTGGATTTATACCGTCATTTGGGGTATTGGATCGCTGTGTATTTCCTGAGGAGCGTAGGGATGATGAGCTTCGGGTGAGGGTAGACACGGGGGTGGAAGAGGGAGATTCGATTTCGATGTACTATGACACGATGGTGGCGAAGTTGATTGTGTGGTCTCGCGATCGTGATCGAGCGTTGTCTGAGTTGAAGAAGGCCTTGGACAGTACGGTTTTGCGAGGTGTGAATGTGAACGTAGGATTTTTGTCGCGTCTTTTGACTTTGGACGCGGTGAGGGAGGGTAAGATGACTACGGATACGATAGGAGATGTCTTGTCGGGTGATGTGTTGCTTTCTTGTGGAGAGGATTTGCGGGTGGCTTTTTTTGGTGCGACCTTGAAGGTTTTGGAGGGAAGGGAGCGTCGTATGGGGAGGGATTGTCCTACCCGTTATGGTTTGAGATGGAAGATTGGTGGTGAGGACTTGGGAGGAGATACGGGGATTTCTGTGGAAGATGTTGACGGGGAATTGAAGAGGATGATGTGGGGAGGGATAGGGGGTGAGTACGCATATGGTTGCGAGGTGGGGGGGAGATGGGATCTTGGCGAGGTACTTTTGAGGGTTGATGTGGAGGGTAAGGAGTGGGTTTTTCGTGTGAGTGAGGAGGGTGAGTACTGGAAGCTTGAGCATTGTGGTTGGGAGATGGAGTTTGTGCTTATCCCTGAGCGTGCGTGCGGGGTTTTGAAGTATATGATAGAGAGGGAAGAGGAGGAGGAGGAATGTTTTGTGATTTCGCCTATTCCTGGAGTGGTGAAGAAGGTGATGGTGCGTGAGGGAGAAGAGGTGGAGGAGGGTATGGTTGTGTGTGTGGTGGAGGCGATGAAGATGGAGAATAGTCTTCGTACGGAAAAGCGTGGACGTGTGAAGGAGGTGTATGTTCATGAGGGAGAGACAATTGGTCGTGATCACAAGCTGGTGTGGGTGGAGTGAATGACTTGGGGGGTTTATTGGGAGAGATTGGAGATGCGTGCTGGACGTATGACGAGGAAGGGCATGTTTATTCTTTGAGGTTTGGGGATGTGTATGGTTCTCGTTTTGGATTTTTGGGTCAGTCGCAAGAGGTATTTTGGCAGACGGTATGTCCCCGTTTGAGTGACTTGGGCAAGGGTCGAGATGTGGTGATGGGAGAGTGGGGCTTTGGTGTGGGGGTTAATTTTCTTACGACGTGGAAGGCGTGGGATGGGCTTAGGGAGAGTGGGGCTTGTGAGGGTCGTTTGATTTATGTGGGTTGTGAGGGCTATCCGCTTGATCATTTTTCTTTGCGGAGTGTTCATCGCAGACTTGGTCTTATGGGGGAAGGTTTTGGGGAGCGGAGTCGGATTTTGCGTTCTTTTTGGCGTTCGGTTCCTGGTTATTTTTCGTGTGATGTTTCTGAGGGTGTGCGGTTGATTTTGGTGATGGGTGAGGTTGGGCATTTTGCGAGGCATTTTGGAGGAGTGAAGTATGATGCGTGGTATATGGATGGATTTTCGCCGAAGAGCAATCCTGATCTGTACCGGGAAGAGATTTTTGCGTACATGGGGAGGAGCAGTCGGGAAGGTGCGGTTGTGGCGAGTTATTCTGTGGCGTCTGTTGTGAAGAATTCTTTGATGTCAGAGGGTTTTGCTGTGGAGAAGAAGCGGGGTTACGGGGGTAAGCGTCATAGTCTTGAGGGTGTACGGAGGGGAGGTGGAGCGTCTGTTGTGAGGGGTTTGGGAGAGAAGGTGAAGAGGGTTGTGGTTGTGGGAGAGGGAATAGCGGGTCTTTGTTGTGGTCATGCGGCTCGTTTGAGGGGGCTTGAGGTTGTGACGGTGGGTATGGAGGGGGAGAGGGGTTCTTCTGGACTCCCGACGGTTTTGGTGACGCCTGGCATCCCGGATGTGCAGAGTCATGTGGGTGTACTGAGGTTGATGGCGTTTGATTATGCGACGAGATTTTACCGTGCGTATGCTCCTCGTGCGATTTTTGGGGAGGGGAGTGTTCATTTGTTGAATGGATTGCGGGAGGGACAGATGAAGCGTCGTGGCGGAGCGTCTGTCCTTTGGGACTATGGGATGGGTAAGATGAGCAAAGATTTGGCGTCATCTTTTTTGGGGGTTGGAGTGGATTATGATGCGGTATTGTGGAGGGATTCTTTGTGTCTTCGGACGGAACTTCTTCGGGAGAGTCTTGGTGGAGGAGAGAGGATTGAGGCGTGTGTGACGGGTGTGGAGAAGCGGGGTTCACTGTGGGTATTGAGGGAAGGCGATCGTGATATTGTGTCGTCGGAGGCGGTTATTTTGGCGTGTGGGGCGGGTGTTGAGGTTTTGAGCGGACGTTGTTTGCGGGGAGGTGTTCGTCTTCAGCCTGCGCATTTGGCTTGTGTTGAGGCGGGAGATTCTGATGTTCCTCGGAGTGTCTTGATGGGGAGTGTGTATGTGACGCCGAAGTGGCGTGATGATAGGGGTATTTTTCGTCATACGGTGGGTTCTGTGACGCTGGCTGGTGGTGAGGAGAGCGAGGATGAGGAGAGTCTTCGTGAGCGTTTGAACGCTCGGGCACGTGATCAGTTTCCGTGGTTGGAGGGGATGCTGGAGGGGGAGGGGTTTGGTTTTACGGGTGTGAGGGTAAAGACAGGTGATCGTTTGCCTTTGTGCGGACTTCTTGAGGGGGGAGGAGGTTATCTTTATGTATTGGGAGGATTTGGGGGTCATGGTTTTACGCTTGCACCTTTATTGGCGGAGGTGTTGTTGTCGGAACTGCAGGGAGAGCCGAGTGTGCTTCCACAAGAATTACGGAGGTCTTTGGAGGTATAAGGTTAGGCAAAAGGGCATAAAAGGTTTATATTGTGCTGGGTGCGGGAGTTTTTTGTTTAAGAGAGGATACGAGAGATGGTTGAAAAAAAGAGCGGAGCGGAGGAAAAGAGGGAGAAGTTACGCAAGGATGCGGTGAGCTACCACAAGTATCCGAAGCCGGGCAAGTTGGCGATAGCGGCGAGTAAGCCTTTGGCGAATCAGTATGATTTGAGTTTGGCGTATTCTCCTGGGGTTGCGTTTGCGTGTGAGGAGATAGTGTCTGATCCTCTGAAGGCTGCGGAATTGACTTCTCGAGGCAATTTGGTGGCGGTGGTGACGAATGGCACGGCGGTATTGGGTATGGGGAATATAGGTCCTTTGGCGTCTAAGCCTGTGATGGAGGGCAAGGCGGTATTGTTTAAGAAGTTTGGGGGTCTTGATTGTTTTGACATTGAGGTGAACGAGAGGGACAGGGAGAAGTTTTGTGATATTGTGGCGGCTCTTGAGCCGACTTTTGGTGGTATTAATTTGGAAGATATTAAGGCTCCGGAGTGTTTTTACATAGAGAAGACGTTGAAGTCTCGTATGAAGATTCCGGTATTTCATGATGATCAGCATGGAACGGCGATTATAGTGGCGGCGGGAGCACGGAATGCGTTTTATTTGGTGGGTAAGAAGATAGAGGAAGCGAAGATTGTGTGTTCTGGTGCGGGAGCGGCGGGTTTGTCGTGTCTTGACATGTTGGTGGCGATAGGGGCGCGCAAGGAGAACATTTTGTTGTTTGATAGGAGTGGTTTGGTGAGGAAGGGAGAGGCGGTTGAGTCTGAGCCGAGGTTTTCGTATGCACGGGATTTGGGTCCTATGGAATTGGGAGAGGCGTGTGAGGGAGCGGATATGTTTTTGGGATGTTCTGCACGTGGCGTTTTGAAGCCTGAGATGGTGAAGGGTATGGCAAAAGATCCGATAATTTTTGCCCTTGCGAATCCTGATCCTGAGATTTTGCCTGAGGAAGCGAAGGGGGTGAGGGAAGATGTGATTATAGCGACGGGTCGTTCTGACTATGCCAATCAGGTGAATAATGTTCTTTGTTTTCCGTTTGTATTTCGAGGGGCCCTTGATGTGGGGGCGACAGAGATTAATGAGGAGATGAAGAAGGCGTGTGCGGAAAGTTTGGCGTCTCTTGCCCGCAAGGGTGGAGGAGATGGCGTGGATGAGAGTCGCGAAGAGGGAGAGGTGTTTGGTCGGGAGCATTTGATACCGAAGCCCTTTGA
>CAKMZR010000056.1 GCA_929200455.1 uncultured Alphaproteobacteria bacterium
GACATAAAAAATATTGTCCTCGTGCGACAGCAAAACCTCTTCTCTTCCCTCGAAGACTTCTGTGACCGTGTACATCCTCAAAACCTACACAAACGCGCCCTCGAAAATATCATCCGCGCCGGAAGCTTCGATTCCCTCAACTATAATCGCACCTCCCTACTCAACTCTATCGACAAAATCATACGCTTCAACCAAGACCGCCACCAAGAAAAAAATGCCCAACAAGCCAACCTCTTTGCCGACGCCAACGGCTCCCTGCCTCCCCTCTTTCCCACCATTCCCCACGACACAACCCCTCCTCCATCCCTCGAAGACATATGCAATATGGAATTCGATGCCTTCGGCTTCTACTTCTCCGCTCATCCCCTCGATGCCTACGAAAGTATCCTCAACAACTTCCGCTTCACAAACTCACGGGAAATCAATTCCAATCATTCATCCTTCATCCATCTTGCAGGAAAACTCGAAAAACACAAAACCAAACAGTCGCGAAAACAAAATCACTACGCCCTCGCCACCCTCAGCGACAGAACAGGAAAATATGAAGTCATCGTACCTTCCTCTCTCTACGCAAAATTACCATTCTCTCTCAAAGATGCACAAAAAAAACTACTCTACATCCTCGCTTCCTTCGAAGTCAGCGACGACAAAACTTCCATCTTCGCTCACTCCATCTCCTTCCTCTCTGACCACTTCAACCAAAATACACAACCCCTCCTCATCACCATCGACGGAAACCAGCCAGAACAACGCTCACAGTGCCTCCAAGAACTCAAAATATTCCTCCAAAATCAATCACCCTCCCAAAATCATCGCGTGCCCGTCTATATCACCATCCAACAAAACAACCACGCTCCCACATCCTTCAATACCTCAGAAACCATACCCCTCTCCCTAAATACTCTCCAACAAGTCAGTGCCATAAAAGGTGTACATGCTCTTGGCTTCAAAAAACCTCCTCAATAGAAGTCTTGCTTCTCTCATCCCGTTCATGGTACGGCTTTTGGTATCCAAAATCCGCACCCGTAGCTCAGTCGGATAGAGCGCTGCCCTCCGAAGGCAGAGGCCAGAGGTTCGAATCCTCTCGGGTGCGCCAGTTCAATCTATAGACAGTTCCACAGAAGAAAGATTTTGAGGATGGCCAATAAGATTAATGTCAAATTTCAATGAAGGCTCAATCCTTCCCGAAGCATTATGAATTCTAAAAGATAACTGCCAACCCTTATCCATCGTAAGTTCAACCGTAGTCTGCGATCTTTCCTTAGGCTTAATCTCAATAATTCTAGTCGGCAATGTCAGTTTTTTTCCCCAAAAAAGATTACCATACATATTATAAGACTGAATTTTTACATGTCCATTTTCTTTGATTATTTTGTAATAGTCATACTTTCCAAGCAAATATTCCATAAGCTTATTCGGCGTTGCACAACGCCCAATTTCTTCCATGAATGCCCTTAGTATAAGCTGGTATATGTTACGATGCTTGCTTTCCTGATCCCAGTGACAAGACCACGCTTCCCCTTGTTTATCCTTTAACCGCAAAAAAATTGGACCCACAGCCTCCCAATATTTCTGCGAACACGGCAGAGCATACCACTCCTTCCCGAAATCAATAGTGGAAGATAAACGCGAATGTTTAATCGCACGGTGGCGATTTTTCATAGAAAGACCAATCTTTGTACCGTCAGAAATCACCAGCAGCACATCCCTCACATCACCCTCTCCTCCTCGCTGATCTCCCTGAAGTTCAACCTTTTCAAGGTTTTTCAAACGCGTTTCCTTCTCTGTCAAAAATGAAACAGCTTTACACGCTGCCCGTTCACGTTTGCCCCGTTCCATGCTTGAAAGTTTTTGGTAAGCCCGAAGGGCACTGAAGAAAATGCTGTTTTCAACTATAGGCACCTCCAGACTTTCTGAAAACGATCTCGCAACAGAATATTCCCAAGCCTTACCGCTTCCTGACTGTGAAATTCTAGACATTAATGATGAGCACTTCCTTTGAACTTTTGTTTTTGCTCATACCATAAAGCCAATTCAACTCTACAATCTTGTAAGAACTATACAAATCTCTGACCAAGGAACAATCATTGTAACTCAGTATCCACGCATCTCTCTTTGAAAGAAGACGAGAAAGCTCCAAGTGATCAAAACCATCATGCATATCACCACGCGTGCCATACAACTTACCTCCGTTCGCATACGGAGGGTCCAGATACAAGAGTTTGTCTTCATGCTTGGCCATCGCTTGCTTATAATCACAAGATTCAACCGAAACCAATGGTGCAGAAAAGGCTCTCAGCCTCTCAATTGCAGAAGAAGTAAAACGGGGATGCCCCGGAGACATGCCTCCAGAAAGCGTTGTGCCACTAAAAGAACTCCGGTTAAGGACAAAAAATGCCGCAGCTTGGTCAAAAGAATCAGGCAATAGGCCGTATTCTTTCTGTAACTTGTAAAAACTCTCTTTTCTTAAAGGATAATAATTTTCAACTTCTTTGGCCAAAAGAGATGGAGCCTCAAGCAAATAGGACCAGAAATTGATAAGCGGCTTGAACGCGTCTGAACCAAAAACCTTTATCCCCAAATCATTGCAAGCCAACTCAACGCTGCCTCCTCCTAGAAAAGGGGAAGCCATTTCTCTGGTGTTTGGCGGAACATAACTTACTATCGCAGAAACCGCACGAGACTTGCCTCCCGGATACCTCAGTACAGACTTGGTTCGAAGCAAAGACTTGAATGTAGGCGATTGGGCAAAGGATTGGGACTCATCACCGAATGAAGAAAATAAAGTGTCCATACCATCCTCCTGATTCTTAAACGCATGCCAATTCTCATAAATTTATTGTCCGTACTGTAACAGATTCGGACGCTATAGCAAGACTTGAGAGTGCTTATTTTCCACGAAAACGCCCCGATTCTCGATTTCATTCCCTCAAGATTCACTCAGAGTTAAAACCTGTTTGCCTTTCTCAACCTTTGTGTTATGATGCTGTGCTTATGAGGAACAGGGAGGGGCGTCTGAAACAATACGCAGGGCAACCAAAAAGCAAAAAAACAAGGGAGGACTCAAAGGTTGTCGGTGTCTTTTGACCCGTAGCCTCTGTAAAAGATAATCATGCATGTCCGCATCGCTCATCACCTAATCCTCCCTATTTAACTTCTTTCATCAACAACCCATTAGGAGGAGACGTAAGGTGAGATTTCTAAAATCCGTTCTCGTGTCGGTACTGTCTGCGGGTCTCGTGCTGTTCTCAGCAGGAGTTCATGTCGCTACAGCCGCCGAATCTAAAGACCCCATCAAAATTGTGATTAACAACTGGTCCAGCCAGCTTGTGCTCGCGAATGTGGTAGGGCAAATTCTTGAATCGCAAGGCTACAATGTGGAATACGTTCCCTCGGATAGTCAGCTTCAATTTACCGCCATTGCCAATGGTGACATGCACTATCAAGTCGAAGTGTGGGAAGGTTCTATGGCCGAAAACTTCGAAAAAGCCGAAATGACCGGTGGACTCGTCGATGCAGGGACACATAACGCCGTGACCCGCGAAGATTGGTGGTACCCTTCTTACATGAATGAGCGTTGCCCCGGTCTTCCCGATTGGAAAGCTCTCAATAAGTGTGCAGAAATGTTCTCCGTGGCTGAAACCGCTCCGAAAGGCCGCTTTGTCGGCCCGCCTGCTGACTGGGGTAAACACTTCAGCGAGCGGATCGCTGCTCTCGGCATGGACTTCGAAGAAATTCCTGTCGGACAAGCCGCCACTCTTTGGAGCGAATTGCAAGCCGCTTACGACCGTAAAGAACCTGTCGTGCTCTTCAACTGGACTCCTAACTACATCGAAGCAAAGTTTGACGGTCAATTCGTCGACTTTCCCGAGTACGCTAAGGCATGTCACGAAGACAAAAGCTGGGGCATGAATCCCAACGCTCTCTACGACTGCGGTGCCGCCAAAAAAGGTTGGCTCAAAAAAGCCATCTGGAAAGGCGTCAAGGACAAATGGCCTAAGGCTTGGAAAATCCTCCACAATGTCGACTTCAATAACGCTCAGATCGCCGCCGCCGCTTCCTACGTGGACGTCGAAGGTTTGAACGAAAAAGAAGCCGCTCAAGAGTGGGTCAAGTCCAACAAGAGTGTTTGGTCTAAGTGGGTAAACTAAGACTCTAGAGTGCTAAGCACATCTGCAAGCTTATGCTTGTCACCAAAGCGAGTAACGGGAATAAAGAAAATCTTTTTCCTTTAGAGAGAAACTTCTCCCGTTGCTCGCAGAGGCCCCCCACTTTCGCTTTCCTTTCCCCCTTATCCGTAACTTCTTCTCCGTCAGAAAAAATACAGATATCGGCTGCACCCACACGATAGATCATCCGCCTATGACAAAAACAACTCCCCACCAAAATCCACCCTCTTCACAACCCACACCCTCTTCGCCCACCTCCTCTTCAAAAGAAAAAACAGCAAAAATCTCATGCCACAACCTCTGGAAACTCTTCGGCAAAGACCCTTCTCGCTTTCTTAATCAAAACCCATCCCCCTCCCCGGATTCCCTCAAAGATGAAGGCTATATAGGCGCCGTCCAAGATGTGTCTTGCGAAATCTATGATGGCGAAATCCTCATCATCATGGGATTGTCCGGATCCGGAAAATCAACCCTCATGCGTTGCATTTCCCTCTTAAACCCCCCCACTTCCGGAGAAGTCATTTTTGATGGGCAGAATCTCGCTCAAGCCTCAGAACCAGAACTCATCAACTTAAGACGTCACAAAATGGGAATGGTTTTCCAGAATTTCGGGCTTCTCCCCCATAGGACAGTCCTTGATAATGTTGCCTTCCCCTTGGAAATCCAAAAGCTAAATAAAGACGAACGCATAGAACGTGCCCGCTCTATGATAGAACTTGTCGGTCTTGAAGGTCGCGAAAACTACTTCCCGCGAGAACTCTCCGGAGGACAACAGCAACGCGTCGGCATTGCCCGATCCTTAGCCGTAGAACCTGACGTATGGTTCCTCGATGAACCCTTTTCCGCTCTCGACCCTCTCATAAGACGCGATATGCAAAACGAATTTATTCGCCTGCAAAAGATGCTCAATAAGACCATCTTCTTTATCACCCACGACTTCGATGAGGCCGTACGTCTTGCCGATCGCATCGGCATCATGAAAGATGGACGCCTCATACAGCTCACAACACCCGAAGACATGGTGCGAAATCCTGCAGATGACTATGTAGCCGAATTTACAAAACATGCCCCTCTTGAAGACATTCTCTCTGTAAACATTGTCATGAAAAAACTTTCAAACGGAAAAGTTCCGGAAGGGAGTCATACTCTTTCTGCCCAAGCAAAACTTCATGACATAGCCGCTGATGTCCTCAGAAGTGACCACGTCTTTACCGTAGTCGATGACACAAAAAAACCTGTCGGAACCCTAGAACGCCAAGACGTAATTGACGCCCTCTTTGGTGCCCCCTCCCTTCCCAATTCAAAATGAGAAGCCCCATGGTTACGGACACTCAAAACCCTCCTATCGAAGAAAATCGCTTTTTTTCCCCTCAGGTGAGGTTTGTCCTTACGACTGTTGCTATCATCCTTGTAGCCGTGTGGCTTTCGCGTCAGTTTAACGAGCTTATCCGTTGGCCTCAGGAGTGGGTTATCCCCGTAAAAGATTGGGTTACCGCCTACTTCTATTGGCTTAGTCATGATCTCGATTTTGGTCTTTTTAAATTTCGTGATATCACCCGAGGTTTTTCTTGGCTTCTTTCTTGGCCGCTCTATTGGTCGGAAGTCTTCCTATATCGAGGCTGGAGTGGACTTGGAACCCTCCTTCCCATACCTTGGCCTGCGGCTCTTATCGGAGTCGGACTCATTGGACACTGCATAGCAGGATGGCGTTTGTCTCTGTTTTGTATGGCTTGCACGCTCTATCTTGTCGTGTTTGGACTCTGGGAAGACGCCATGCGTACCTTTTCTCTTGTCGCTGTAGCCGTACCCTTTTCCGCATCCATAGGACTCATGCTCGGTGTCGCCTCGACACGCAACGCAAAAGCAGAATCCGTTCTCAAAGTTATTTTTGACTTCATGCAGGCCACCCCTCATATGGCCTATCTTGGTCCTATTGTCATATTTTTTGGTTTTGGTCAGGTGCCCGCCATGATGGCTATGGTGATTTTTTCTATGCCTATTATGGCACGTTGCACCATTTTGGGTCTACGCACCGTACCTGCTTCCGTGATCGAAGCCGCCACTATGTCGGGATGCACTCAGCGTCAACTTTTGTGGAAAGTTCAGATTCCTGCAGCTCAGAACACTCTTATGGTGGGATTGAACCAAGTCATCATGCAGACGCTGGCTATGGCTGTGATTGCATCTCTTGTCGGGGCTTCCGGACTTGGACAGAAGCTCTTGTTTTCCCTTCAACAACTTCGAATAGGAACCGCAACTGAACAAGGTATCGCGATTGTTTTTCTTGCGATTGTCCTTGACAGAATCAGTCAGGCGGCGGCGAATCGTCCTCCTGGAAGGCGTGTGCCTCACCTTTTTTGGCAGCGTCATATTCATGTGATTCTTTTTGCGATCGCCTTTGTTGTCTTTGTGGCTTTGGCACAGGTATCCCCTGCTTTGTCTGTATTCCCCAAGAGTCTTACTTTGACTTTTGGTCCTGGCATTGATGAAGGTGTAAAGTGGTTTTCTCTTCATTTTTATCCCTATGTGAAGCCGGTTCGGGATTGGGTGACTGTTGCGATTTTGCTTAATGTGCGTTTGTTTTATCTTGTGCTTCCTTGGATTGTGACTTTGAGTGTGCTTGGTTATTTGTCTTGGAGACTTGGAGGCTGGCGTTTATTTGTGATGAATTTGGCGCTTTCGTCATTTGTTCTTCTGTCTGGTTTTTGGAAGCCTGCGATGATGACTTTGTATATTGTGAACATTGCGGTAATTATTTCGGCCTGCATAGGAATATCTGTGGGGATTTGGAGTGCGCATAACCCGAGGGTTGCGAAGATTGCTCTGACAATTTGCGACACATTGCAGACGTTTCCTTCATTTATTTATTTGATACCGGTGGTGATGATATTTAAGGTGGGAGATTTGTCGAACATTGTGGCGATTTTGGCTTTTGCGACGGTTCCATCGATTCGTTATACTTATCTTGGTTTGAGCAACATTGCGCCGAACACGCTTGATGCGGCGACGGTTTCTGGCTGTACGCGTTGGCAGAAATTGCGGAAGGTGGAGCTTCCGATTGCGATGCCTGAGATTATGCTGGGGGTGAATCAGACTGTACTTATGTCTCTTTTTATGACGACGATTACGGCGTTGATAGGTTCTCGAGATTTGGGTCAAGAGATTTTGAAGGCATTGCCTGGTGCGGATACGGGTAGAGGTTTGCTGGCGGGACTTTCGATAGCGTTTATAGGGATTATCACGGACAGGCTGATTCATGCGTGGGCGAAGAAGCGCAAGGCGAGTATGGGCATGTCGGATGATTGATTTTTTTCTTTTGCTTAGGTATGCTGGTCTTTGAGGTGAGATTGGGTTTTTATATTTCTGTGATGAAGGAGATTTAGTATGAGAGGAGGAATGGACACGCCACCGTGGATACTGGGTTCGACGTCCCCGTCTCCGATGATTTTGCCGACGAGTAATTCTGTGTATGGAGGCAGATTGATTCCGTCACTTCCGCTTGATCAGGAGATTTTGCACCTTGAGGGTCGTGGTTGTCTTGCGATTGAGGTTTTTGGTGGGGACGAGGTTGTTTTGGTGAATTGCGAGGGGGGACAAGTTTGCGAGGTTATTTCTGTGGGAGATGGTGTATTGAGGGAGTCTTTATCGACTCGGGGTGAGTTGACTCTTTCTATGTTGCGAGACGGTTCTCACCCTGATCATGTACGTTTTACGAGGGTATATCGCTATTTTGCGGATCGGGGGTATGACTGGGAAAAGGTGGGAGGTTTATTATTGTTTGGTGAGGAGACGGAGGCAGGATTTTCTGAGAGGCTTCATGTGGAGGGTGATGGATATCTTTTGATAGCGACGCCGTCTGAGGGTATGGAGGTGTGGTCACAGGATACGTCGACTCCTATTCGTATTGAGGTGAAGCGTTCGACGCCGCGAGATTCTGGCGTTGCGAATATTTTGCCGTCCCCTTTGGCGGAGCCTTTGCAGGACATCCGTGTTCATGCAGCGACGGCGGAGGCTTATGTGGTGAAGAAGGGTGAGTACATACAAATTTATGACGTGGATGGTCGTCAATGTACGGATTTTCAATGTTTTGATCGTCGTAAGTTGGACAAGGGTTTGGTGAAGCCTTTGGATGTGACGGCGACACGTTCTATTAGTGGTCGGGATTATCCTTTGCCGAGTCTTTTTGCGAAGTCGTATGACGATGATATGACGGCATTGGTTGAGGTTGTACAGGATACGTGTGGTCGTCATGATGCGTTTGGCCTCGCGTGTTTTGCGAAGTATTATGATGACATGGGTTATGTGGGACATGTGAATTGCACGGATAATTTCAACCGGGTTCTTGAGCCTTATGGGATTGGTGCTCGGAAGGGTTGGATGGCGCAAAATTACTTTTACAATACTGGGGTTGATGATGGTGGGGTGATGTATTTTGATGAGCCGTGGTCACGTCCTGGAGATTATGTTTTGTTGCGT
>CAKMZR010000057.1 GCA_929200455.1 uncultured Alphaproteobacteria bacterium
TCGATTTTTGTGAGGAGGCTGAGGGTGACGGCGAACTGTCGTTTGGTTTCGTCTGAGATTTCGGTACTGAATCTGCTGGTGAAGGTATTGTCGACATTGGGAATGAGTATATGGAGTCGTGTTCCTTCTGGGGTATCTTCGACGGTGTAGCTATTTTTTCGTTCTTGTAGCTGAGGATTTTTGCTGAGTAGGCTGAGGACGTGTCCTGATCCTTCTCCGAGTTGTTCTGTATCGGGAATATCGGTATCGGGAAGGTTTGCGCGATTGAAGTTTTTGAGGTCTTCGACGGATCGAGATTTTCCTTCTTTTTGCCCACGTTCTTCGCCGCCGAGATTGGGTGTATCGGTTGAAGTTGATGGAGTTCCTGTGATGGAAGTGAGGACGTTATCGGGATCGAAAGTGAGTCCTTCGAGGATTTGGGAGAGTTGGGAGTCATGTTCTTTATCGACGGCGGGGGAGAAGTAGTCGCCGATTCCGACGGCTTGACTCCCTGTTGCGGCATTGAGGAGCCAAAGGAGTAGGAAGAAGGCCATCATGGCGGTGACGAAGTCTGCGTAAGCGATTTTCCAAGCCCCGGAGTGCCTGTCGACGATGACATTGACTTTTCGAGTGAGGACGATGAGGGAAGCGTTTTCGTCAAAATTTTCGGACATGAAAGACAGCGTGGGAGAAGTTGTTTATGAGTTGGCTTGTGGGACTTGACTTGGTTTCGCTCTGGTTGGAGAACTGGGACTCGTGGGACTTGACTTGAACTTGGGCTCGTGGGACTTGTGGGGCTTGACTTGGACTCGAGGTGGCTGGAGAACTTGGACTCGTGGGACTTGGGCTTGAACTTGGGCTCGTGGGACTTGGGCTTGGAGGGTTGGAGGGTTGGAGGGTCTGACTTGTCCTTTATTTGAGGGGTGGGAGTTCGTTAATCATTTCCTCGAGTTGTTCGAAGGAGGGTCGGTTATGGCTTTGGAGTGATTTCCGAGCGAATTCGATAGAGATAACGGGAGCATATCCTCTGAGGTGAGCGAGCATACCGGCTTTGATGCAGTGGAGGTATGTTTCTTCTTCTTCTTTGATTTGTTTGACGATGGAGGCGAAGGGTGAGAAGAGTCCGTAGGAGAGTAGGATTCCGAGGAAGGTTCCGACAAGAGCTGCGGCGATGAGTCCGCCGAGGATTTCTGGGGGTTCGGTGATGGCACTCATGGCTTTGATGACGCCGAGGACGGCAGCGACAATTCCGAGGGCGGGAAAGCTTTCCCCAAGGACGGTGAGGGCGTGAACGACTTCAGTATTTTCTTTATGTTCTATTTCGACTTCTTCTTCGATGAGTGTTTCGATTTCGTAGGGGTTATTGGTTCCCATGACGATGAGTCGGAGGTAATCGATGATGAGGGAGAAGGCGACTTCATCTCTCATGACGGAGGGGTATTCGTTGAAGAGGTCACTTTCTTCAGGTTCTTCGACATGTTTTTCGATACTGAGGGGCCCTTTTGTTTTGAGGTTTCTGAAGACTTGATAGAGTAGGAGAATGAGGTCGAGGTAGTCATCGTGTTTGTAGCGGCTTCCGCGAAAGATTTGTTTCATGGCACTGAAGGCGCGTTTGGAGACGAGTCTCGTATTTCCGATGATGAAAGCGGCGATTCCTGATCCGAAGATGAGGGTGAGTTCGAAGGGCTGAAAGAGCAGGATGAGTTTGCCGCCAAGAGCGATATAGCTGCCGATGACGGAAACGAAGAGAAGGGCAATACCGATGATGACTTGCATGATACCTCAACAATGCGAAAACGAAAGGACTCTGAGCGAAGGGTCCAAGACGGGTAGTCCTCTTTGATTTCGCGGTTTTCTCTGAGTTTTTTTGTAGGTTTTATGAGAGGGCACGCAGGCGAAAGGGAGGACGATGCTATTAACGCAAAGATCGTGAGGAAAGTAAAGTCTTGATTGAAGGGCGTGGGTTTAAGGGTTTCGTTCCCAAGAGGAAGATCCGTCGTTGTGGTCTGAAAGTGAGACATGGAGTTGTTCGATTTTTTTTCTGAGTTCGTCTGCCCGATCGAACTGTTTTTGTTGTCGCGCGAGGGTGCGTTGGTCGACGAGTTCTTGGATGAAGTGGTCACTTTCTGGGGAGACTTGTGGTTGTGTCGGGAATCCGAGGAGGGATGCACTAAGGAGGAATTGTCGGCATGAGTCCGGATTGGGTGAGGGCGAGTCGTTGATGAGTTGGGCTGCTTGTTCATTGAGTAGGGAGAGTGCGGTGTATGTATTGAGGTCTTGTGCAAGGGCGAGCGCGATTTTTTGGTTGTGGAGTGGAGGGAGGGGGTGGCTATGAAGGAAGGGGGAGCAGAGAGCAAGAGCTTTTTTGTACCGTGCAGCGAGGGCGGAAGCTTCTTGTATTCTTTGGTTGTTGATATTGAGGGGTTTGCGGTAGTGTGTCATGAGGAGGGCGATTTTGAGGGTGAGTCCGGAGTGTGTTTGGATCATGTCTTTTGCGTGGGTGACATTCCCGAGTGATTTTGACATTTTTTCGTTATTGACGACGACGTAGCCATTATGAAGCCATATATTGACGAAGGGGCTTTCCGGGAACATGCATCGGCATTGGTGGAGTTCATTTTCGTGATGGGGGAAGATGAGGTCGATTCCGCCGCCGTGGAAATCGAAGTGATTCCCGAGGAGGTGAGAGCTCATGGCGACACATTCCGTGTGCCACCCTGGACGCCCGAATCCCCAAGGGCTATCCCATCCTGGTTGTTCTGAGGAGGAGGGTTTCCAAAGGACGAAGTCAGCGGGGTTGCGTTTGTGATCGGCGACTTCGACGCGGGCCCCTGCGATTTGTTCTTCATGATTTCTGCGGGAAAGCGAGCCGTAGAGTTTATTTTTCGTGGTGCTGCAAAGGACATGTCCGTCGAGGGTATCATAGGCGTGTCCATTTTTGATGAGGCACGAGATGATGGAGATCATTTGGGGAATATATTCGGAGGCTTTAGGCTGGAAGTCTGGAGAGAGGGTGTGGAGTTCTTGGCAGCATTTAAGGAATTGTTCTGTGGTGGTCTGGGTGAGTTCTGTTGTGGAGATGTTGAGTTCTTTTGCGCGTTGAATAATTTTGTCGTCGATATCGGTGATATTGCGGACGTAGGTGACTTTTGCGTGTGGGAAGGCATGACGGAGCAGCCTGTAGAGGATGTCAAAGACGACGAGGGGTCGTGCATTTCCGATATGGATATGGTCATAGACGGTGGGTCCGCAGACATAGAGTCGGATGTGGTTTGGGTCGATGGGAGAGAACGGTTCGACCGAGGCGGATGCACTGTTGTGGAAAGCGAGAGGGATGTTCATGAGTGCGGGAGTCATGAGTGCGGGTGTAGGGAGCTTTTGAGTCGTGCTTTTGTGCGGTGGTGGCCGAGGTACGAGAGCAAAGAAGCGAGGTCTGGTCCTTTATGTTCTGAGGTGAGGCAAAGCCGCAGGGGTAGGAGGAGTTGTTTGCCTTTTCGCTTGGTGCGTGCGTGTAGAGTGTCTTGCCAAGTTTGCCAGACGGATTGTGTACTTGGTGGAGCGTCCCATCCTGTGGACGGAAGGTTTTCGAGGGCGAGGGTGAGGTAGTGAAGTTCTTCTTCGTCTTTGGGGGTGTAGGGAGATGGGAGGGTGTCGTGACGTAGGATTTCCCACCAATGGAGGATGTCGTCTTTGTGTGAGATATTGTGGGCGATGAGGTTCCAAAAGGAGAGGTCGGCCTCTTTTGGCATTAAGGGCTGGAGGTCTTCCGGCGTGAGGAGAGGCCACATTTGTCTGTTGAGTGTAGCAAGAGCGTTTTCGTCAAAGCAAGGAGCGGCTCTTCCGAAGGCGTTGAAGTGGAACGCGTTGATGAGGTCTGAGGTCTGTTCGTGTGCTTTTGGAGCGTGGTTGGTTCCGAGGTTTGCGAGGTATGAGAAGAGGGATGAGGGGAAGAGTCCGTCTTCTCGGAGTTTGCGGAGGGAGAGGGAACCGATTCGTTTGGAGAGAGGTTTTCCTTCTGAGTCCATGAGGAGAGGGATGTGGGCGAAGAGAGGGGGTGAAGAGTCGAGGGCTTGGAAGATTTGCATTTGTACGGCGGTATTTGCGACGTGGTCTTCCCCTCGGATGACGTGGGTGACGTGGGTGTGAATATCGTCGATGACGGAGGTGAGGGTGTAGAGGGGGCATCCGTCTTCTCTTACGAGGACGGGATCGGACATGTTGAGCTCTTGGAAGTGAACGGTTCCCCGCACGAGGTCATCCCACTCGACAGCGGCGGGCTGATCTTGCGTGGAGAGTAAGAATCGCCAATGAGGATTTTTGCCATTTTTTATGAGTTGATTGATTTCGTCTTGAGATCGTGCGAGGGAAATTTTGTTATTGTATAGGGGAGGTTGTCCTTGGGTTGTTTGGATTTTGCGTTGGATGTTGAGTTCTTCTTGGGTATCGAAGCAGGGGTAGAGTCGCCCTGATTTTTTGAGTGCTTCGATGGAGCGTTCGTAGACTTCATGCCTTGATGCTTGGGAGAATTCGGAGTCCCAAGAGATTCCAAGCCAAGAGAGGTCATCTTTGATGGCTTGTACGAAGTGGGGGGAGGATCGTTTTTGGTCTGTATCGTCGAATCGGAGGGAGAACTGTCCGTGGTTGTGCTGAGCGAAAAGCCAATTAAGCACGGCGATTCTGGCGTTTCCGACATGGATATAGCCTGTAGGGCTTGGAGCGAACCTGACGTGGGGGGAAGAAGGCATGACGGGAGGGGGATTATATTTTTGTGTCGTGAATGGGGGGGGAAGTGAAGTATAGACGAGAAGGGAGGGTTTCACAAGAGAAGGGGATGGGTAGAAAAGAGCACCTTGCCAAAAGTTGCGATTTGGTCGATAATGACGATTCGTGGCGTGGGTCGATGATTCGTTTAAAATTTTTTGGGTTTAGGGTTTGGATGTAGAGAGCAGGTATGAGATGCCGAAAAAAGAGATAGCGATAGAGATACTGGAAGAAGCGATAGGTCGTGTGGAGCGGGGCTGGACGAAACTGGTTTCTGCACGTGATCACTATGGGAATCCGGTGTCGCCTTTGGACGATGAAGCGACGAGATTTTGCATTGACGGAGCGATAGCACGCGTGGCGTGGGAGCGTGGGGACGGTGTGCACAATGTGGTGGCGGTGAAGGCGATAGAGGAGAATGAGAGTTGTCGTATTAGTACGTTGAACGATGAGCTTGTTCATTCTGTGGAGGAGGCTGTGACGGTGATGCGTCGTGGTATAAGCTCGATAGAGAGTGGTAAGAAGAAGAGGGGCCGTGGGAAGAGAGGGAAGAAGAAGAGGTCTTTTTAGGAGGGGTTTTGGGGAGAGAGGGCGAATCTTACGGTGTTGAGATTTTCTCCTGGGAAGTAGGAGATGGAGAGGGTTTCGTTGTCGCGAGAGAAGGAGTCATTTGAGGTGGAGGTATTCCACCCGAGAGCGGGTAGGGTTTTGAGATAGAACTGAGATATTGTGTGTTGGGAGAGGGTCCCTGTGGCAAAAATTTCGACAATTCGCCCTTCCGGCAGGTCGAGTACGGTTTCGGAATCTTCGACGAGGGTGAGTCCTTTCATGAGGGGGACGTCTCCAAGAGAGGGGATGAAGGGGAGGTTGTCTTGGGCGTGGAGTTGAGAGAGGGGTATGAGGATGAGGGATAGGGTGGTGAAGACGAGGAGGATGCGTAAGAGTCTTGGGAGCGGAGAGTTCATAATGTGTCTCTTGAGTTTTGATGGGGTTTGATAGTGGATGTTTGGGTGATTCTCAGGGTCGGGCAAGGGGTGGTGAGGGCAAGGATAGCTTTTTTTGATGATGGGGACAGAAGAATGAGCTTCTTCCTGATAGGGATGCACGATGGATGATGTGGGGGAGTTTGCAGAGAGGGCATGGTTTTCCTTCGCGGTTGTAGACGTTCCATTGGTGTTGGAACATGCCGAGGGATCCGTCGGATTTTCTGTGGTCACGCAAACTTGATCCGCCGGATTTTATGGCAAGGGAGAGGACATTTTGGAGTGAGAGGATGAGTTTTTCGCAGTCTTGTAGGGAGAGGGAAGAGGAGGGGGAGAGGGGATGGATGGATGCGGAAAAGAGGGCTTCTGAGGCATAGATATTTCCGATTCCGGCGATAATTTTTTGGTTGAGGAGGGCATTTTTTATAGGAATTTTTCTGGGATGGAGGAGGGAGAGGAGTCTGTCGGGGGTGATGGAGAAGGGTTCTTCGCCGAGGTTGTCGAGAGCGGGTAGGGAGGGGTGTTCTGGGGAGAGAATTTGGAAGAAGCCGAACCGCCTGGGGTCGTGATAGGTCATCCATAATTTTTTGTTTTGGTGGACGAGGGCGAGGATGAGGTGATTGTGGGGTGAAGTTTGGGGGGGTGTTTCTGAGGTGATAATTTTTCCGCTCATGCCGAGATGGATGCAGAGAATTGTTTTATTTTTGAGAGGCAGGAGTAGGTATTTTCCGCGTCGGGAGAAGAGAGATTTTTTGTCGAACTGTTGATTTTCGAGTTTTTGTTTTGAGTGGGGAGAGGGGGTGAGGCGAAGGGAATGGGCAAGGGGTGAGAGGAGGGCACTTTTTATGGTATGATGGGGAATGGAGGCAGCGAGTCCTCTTTTGATGGTTTCGACTTCGGGCAATTCTGGCATAGGTTTTGGGGGTGTAGATATTGTGTAAAAGGGTTCATAGGTTTATAAAGGACAAAAGGGTATCACGTAAAGAAGGCTGAGAGAATGATGGAGACAGGGGAAAAGGTTCCATTTGGAAGATTGGATGTAGAAGCGGGAGAGAAGGGTGAGCTGGTGAGGGGAGTATTTTCGCGTGTGGCGAAGCGTTATGATGTGATGAATGACATGATGGCCCTTGGTATGCATAGAGTGTGGCGTCGTATTTTTTTGGATCGTTTGGGTGTTTATGAGGGAATGAATCTTTTGGATGTAGCGGGAGGTACGGGAGACATAGCGTTTCGTGCGGTGGAGCGAGGTTGTCGTTGTGTGACGGTTGCGGATATGAGTGAGGATATGATGGAGGTGGGAAGGGATCGGCTCGTGGACAAGGGAGTGGTGAGTGAGGTGGTATGGGTGGCGGCGGCAGGAGAATATTTGCCGTTTGAGAGTCATACGATGGATGCGTGTACGATAGCGTTTGGTCTTCGTAATGTGGTAGACATTGAGGCGGTGTTGGGAGAGATGCACCGAGTATTGAGGCCTGGAGGGCGGATGTTGTGTCTTGAGTTTTCTCGTCCCCCTTCGAAGGCGTTGGAAAAGGCATTTGACGGTTACAACCGTTGGATATTGCCGAAGGTGGGGCGATTGGTTGTGGGAGATGGATCGCCGTACAGGTATTTGGCAGAAAGCATAGAGAGGTTTCCTGATGCGGAATCGATTATGGGCATGATGGAGGACGTGGGATATACGCGTGTATCGTGTGAGCGTTTGTCTGGGGGTATCGTGGCGTTGCACAAGGGCTGGAAGGTTTAGGATATGGCGGGGGGGGGGGGTGTGTTTGAGGATATGGATCGTTTGGCGGAGCTGAAGTCGCGGCGTGGCGTTCGTTCTGTGGATCGTTGGCGTTCGTTTGAGTTTGTGAGCGAATACGAGCCATCTGGTTCTCAGCCTGAGGCGATAGATTTGTTGTGTAAGGGTTTGGAACGTGGCGAGAAGGATCAGGTTCTTTTGGGAGTGACGGGTTCTGGTAAGACGTACACGATGGCACAAGTGATAGCAAAACTTGACAGGCCGGCACTTATTCTTGCGTCGAACAAGACGTTGGCGGCACAGCTTTATGGAGAGATGAAGGGATTTTTTCCGAAGAATGCGGTGGAATATTTTGTGTCGTACTATGATTATTACCAGCCGGAGGCCTATGTGGCACGGAAGGATTTGTTTATAGAGAAGGAGTTGGAAAGGAACGAGCAGGTGGACAGAATGCGACATTCAGCGACGCGTTCACTGTTTGAGAGGAACGATGTGATCGTTGTGGCATCTGTATCGTGTATTTATGGCATAGGTTCTCCTGAGGACTATAGCAAGATGATCGTGGCTCTTTCTAAGGGTATGAGATTGGATGTACGGGGTTTGATGAGGAATTTGACGGACTTGCATTACAAGAGGAACGATGTTGTGTTTCAGCGTGGACATTTTCGCCTTCGAGGAGATTCTTTGGAATTGTGTCCGTCTCATTTGGAGGATCGTGCATGGCGTTTGGAATTTTTTGGTGATGAGTTGGAGAGTGTGAAGGAGTTTGATCCTTTGACGGGGGAGACGAAGGGAGATTTGGAGGAGGTACGTATTTATGCGAACAGCCACTATGTGACTCCGGGTCCGACGTTATTGCAGGCGATTGACGAGGTGAAGAAGGATTTGCGCGATCGGAAATCGTGGCTTGAGTCTCAGGGTAAGGCGATGGAGGCGTACCGCTTGGAACAAAGGATTAGTTTTGATTTGGAGATGATGACGACGACGGGTGTGTGTCCTGGGATTGAGAATTA
>CAKMZR010000058.1 GCA_929200455.1 uncultured Alphaproteobacteria bacterium
CCCCAGACGCTATAATGGTGCCGTCCTCATCGGACTCAACGGTTTGGTCATCAAAAGCCACGGAAATTCCGATAGACTCGCTTTCGCAAACGCTCTTGGAAGCTGTGCACGCATGATCAGTGCTCAATTTATGGAAACCGTCGAACGAGACCTCGCTGACATCACCAGAATCATTCCTTCATAAAGCCCACCCCAGTCATAAAACCCTCATCATACCCACCATCATGAAACCTATCGCATTCATTCGAGCATCCGGAAGCCACCTGCCTCCTCGCGTTGTCGACAATCACGAACTCTCCCAGTCCCTCGACACTTCCCACGAGTGGATCGTAAGACGTACCGGAATCGTCAAACGACACATCGCAGAAAATCACGATACCACTTCCGGACTCGCAACCATCGCCGCTCAAAAAGCACTCGATAACGCCAAAATCTCCGCACACGATATCGACCTCGTCGTACTCGCAACATCCTCTCCAGACCACGGATTCCCAGCAACCGCCGCCAGAGTCCAAGCAGAACTCGGCATCTCAAAAGGGACCGCATTCGATGTCCAAGCCGCTTGTGCCGGATTCATCTTCGCCCTACAAGCCGCTAACAACATGATCAGACTCGGACAAGCTTCACGCGCCCTTGTCATCGGAAGCGAAATCTTTAGCCGACTCGTCGATTGGCAGGACCGATCCACTTGCATCCTCTTCGGAGATGGAGCTGGTGCCGTCGTTCTCGACTCAGAATATGTCGAAGATACTTCCTTCCCATCCCTCAAACGAGGAATCGTCGAATGCACCACACGCGTCGACGGAACAGGATACCACAAACTCTTCGCCCGCTCCGGACTCGGCGACTTGCACGCCAATTCCGACATCCATAAACACGGCGTCTTCATGAACGGAGCCTCCATCTTCAAAGCCGCTTCCTCACTCATGGCTGAAGGAGTCTCCTCCCTCATCAACAAACACCAAATCCACATCCAAGATATAGACATCCTCATCCCCCACCAAGCCAACCTCAGAATCATCACCTCTATGGCCTCCTCCGTCGGAATTCCTGAGAAAAATATCGTCGTCACCGTCGACAAACACGCCAACACTTCCGCCGCTTCCATTCCCCTCGCCATCGACCATGCCTTCAATCAAAAACAACTCAAAAAAGGACAAAATGTCATCATCACCGCTCTTGGCGGAGGAATCGCTTGGGGAAGTGCTCTCATCAAAACCTAGTACCTCATACCTCAATTCTTACTTGATTTTCACATTCTTTCATCCTATCATCCTCCTTCTTACACCCCGAATCCACAAAAACAAAATCTAAACCCCAAAAGTCTTACCATGAACAACACTCACAGCTTCTTTCATAACCACATCCACACCACAGACCCAGATGTCCATAGCTTCATCAACGAAGAAGCTCAGCGACAAGAAAAAGGTGTCGAACTCATCGCATCCGAAAATATCGTCTCGCGAGCCGTCCTTGAAGCTTCCGGCTCCGTCATGACCAACAAATATGCCGAAGGATACCCAGGACGACGCTACTATGGAGGGTGCATACACGTCGATAAAGCAGAGAAAATCGCCATCGAACGCGTCAAACAACTCTTCTCCTGCGAATTCGCAAACGTGCAACCCCACTCAGGAGCAAGTGCAAACCTCGCCGTCTTCCTTTCACTCCTACAACCAGGCGATACCTACCTCAGCCTCGACCTCAATTCCGGCGGACACCTCTCTCATGGAGCCGCTCCCAATGTCTCCGGAAAATGGTTCAATCCCGTCTTCTACGGAATCAAAGAAGAAACCGGACTCATCGATTACGATTCCCTCCTCTCCCTTGCTCAAACCCATAAACCCAAGCTCATCCTCGCAGGCGCATCCGCTTATTCTCGCGTCATCGACTTCCCCAAATTCCGTGAAATCGCCGATGCCGTCGGGGCTTTCTTCATGGTCGATATGGCTCACATCGCAGGACTTGTCGCCACAGGACAACACCCTTCTCCTCTTCCTCATGCCCACGTCGTCACTTCCACAACCCATAAAACCCTACGCGGGGCTCGTGGCGGACTCATCCTTTCCAATCACGTCGATATCGGCAAAAAAATCAATTCCGCCGTCTTCCCAGGACTCCAAGGGGGACCCCTCATGCACCAGATCGCAGGAAAAGCCGTCGCCTTTGGCGAAGCCCTACAGCCAGAATTCAAAACCTATATCAAAAATGTCGTCGAAAATGCACAAACTCTTGCACAAACCCTCATCGATGGAGACCTCAAAATCTACTCCGGGGGGACAGATACCCACCTCATGCTCGTCGATCTGAGACCCTTCAACATCACAGGAATCAAAGCAGAAGAAGCACTCGACCGTGCCGGAATCACTTGCAACAAAAACTCTCTCCCCTTCGATAACGAAAAACCCACCATCACTTCCGGTATCCGACTCGGAACGCCCGCCATCACCACACGCGGATTCGGAAAAGAAGAAACCTCCATCATAGGACGGGCCATCATCGATGTCCTCAAAGGACTAAGCCAAAATGGTGAGGACAACAACAAAAGCGTCGAAGAAAAAAATCTTAAAATCGTACTCGAACTTTGTGAGAAATTTCCCCTCTACCCGCAATAAACCTCCCCCGCCCCCTTCTCCTCTTCCCTACAAAAAACCTCACGCACCCTTCACCGTTCTCACCTGACCCACCACCCATCGCTGACCCACGACCACCATCACCTGACACCGCCTGACAACACCATGAAATGTCCCTTCTGCCACGACGAACATACGCAAGTCAAAGACTCAAGACCCGCTGAGGAAAATGCCGCCATAAGAAGACGGCGATCTTGCGAAAATTGTGGCGCGCGATTCACAACCTTCGAACGAATCCAACTTCGTGACATCCAAGTCATCAAAAATAATCGCACACGGCAACCCTTCAACCGCGACAAACTCCTCAACTCCATCACCGTCGCCTTGCAAAAACGACCCATCACTCAAGAAAAAATCGAACAGATCACAAGCAGCCTCGTAAGACAAATCGAAACCATCGGAGAAGCCGAAGTCCCCACATCCACCATCGGAGAAATGGTCATGCATACCCTCAAGCAAACAGACAATATTGCTTATGTCCGTTTTGCTTCCGTCTACAGAAACTTTGAAGAAGTACGCGACTTCACCGATTTCATCAAAGACATTCCCAACGCCAAATAAACCTCTCCTCCCCCGTCTGCCTCTCCACACCCGCCTGCCTTTCCACCACCTCTCCGAGATAACCCCCGCAAATCACCCCCCGCGAATCTCCCGACGCCTTCTAGTTCTTGTCCTTGTTCACAAGACGACCCGCCGCAATCCAAGGCATCATCCCTCGCAACTTCGCTCCCACCTCCTCCACAGGATGAGCCGCATGAAGTGCACGCGTCGCCTTAAATGACGGCTGTCCCACCGCATTCTCCGCCATCCAGTCGCGGGCAAAACGTCCAGTTTGAATCTCTTCCAAAACCTTCTTCATCCGCTCTTTCACACTCGCGTCAATAATCGCAGGACCAGACACATACGAACCATACTCCGCCGTGTTCGATATCGAATAATACATATTCGCTATCCCTCCCTCGTAAATCAAATCCACTATCAACTTCACCTCGTGCAAACACTCAAAATACGCCATCTCAGGACTATATCCTCCCTCAACCAACGTCTCAAAAGCATAGTGAATCAACTTCACAAGCCCACCGCACAAAACCGTCTGCTCACCAAACAAATCCGTCTCGCACTCTTCCTTAAACGTCGTCTCGATCACCCCTGAACGCGCTCCCCCTATCGCAGAGGCATAGGCAAGACCCATCTCCAAAGCACGACCACTCGGATTCTGATGCACCGCCAACAAACACGGAACACCTCCTCCTCGTACATACTCACTCCTCACCGTATGTCCGGGTCCCTTCGGGGCCACCATCAATACATCTATATCATCCCTCGCCTCTATCAAGCGAAAATGTACACACAATCCATGCGCAAACGCTATCGCAGAACCAGGACGCAAATAAGGCGCAATCGACTCCTTGTAAATCGATGGCTGCAACTCATCAGGTGCAAGAATCATCATCAAATCACTCCATGACGCCGCCTCCTCAGGAGTCATCACCCGAAGCCCCTCACCTTCTGCCTTCTGGCGACTAGGAGAACCCTCCCTCAACGCCACAACAACTTCCTCCACTCCACTATCCCGCAAATTCAATGCATGGGCATGACCCTGACTCCCATAACCCACAATCGCTATCTTCTTCTTCACCACCAAAGACAAATCCGCATCTTGCTCATAGTACACTCTCATTCTGTTCTCCTTCTCTTCTTCCATAATTTAACCACCCCAAACTTCCCACCTCCGCAAAAATAAAACTTACATACCCGGAATCTCAGAACCCCGGTGAATCGCCACCACGCCAGAACGTGCCACCTCAACCTCTCCCAAACTCCTCATCAACGACACAAATGCATCCACCTTCCCACTCCCTCCCTGAACCACAAACACAAAAGACGTCAGTGTCGTGTCCGACGCCTTCGCATCAAAAATTGTCGCTATCCTCAAAGCCTCCCGACGATTCGCTCCCTCGCTCACCACACGAACCAACGCAACCTCCTTCGCCACAAATCCCTCCCTGCCATCCTCCAAAATATCTACTCGCCTCACTGGGATCAATCTTTTAATTTGTGCCATAATCTGACGCGCCAAACGCTCATCCGCTCGCGTCACAATGTTCATCCGACTGCAACTGTGATCATTATCCACACTGCACACCGTAAGACTATCAATGTTATATCCACGTGCAGAAAACATTCCACTTATCCCAGACAACACGCCAGGCTCATTATCCACCACCACCACAAAATTCCACCTCTTCTCTACTCCTTCACTCATCTCAATCCTCAAATCCTACACCAATCTTCGACCCTCTTCCGATATCTCCGCCTCACCATCTCCAAAAATCATCTCATTGTGAGCAGCACCTGACGGAATCATCGGAAAACAATTCTCATTCGGATCAATACAAATATCCGCTATCACCACATTGTCCGTCTCTATCATCTCTTTTATCACCCCATCCACCTCAGACGGCTTCTTCGCCCTCAATCCCAAACCCCCAAACGACTCCGCCAGTTTCACAAAATCAGGCAACGACGAACAATAACTCTCAGAATACCTACCCCCATGCAAAAGCTCTTGCCACTGACGCACCATACCCAAATACTCATTGTTCAAAATCAAAATCTTCACAGGCAAACCATACTGCTTCGCCGTCGATAACTCCTGCAACACCATCATAAATGAACTCTCACCCGCTATGTCCACAACCAACGCATCAGGATGTGCCATTTGTGCTCCCAACGCCGCCGGAAAGCCAAAGCCCATCGTCCCCAATCCCCCAGACGTCAACCAACGACGCGGCTCCTCAAACGGATAATGCTGGGCAGCCCACATCTGATGCTGACCCACCTCCGTCGTAATATACGTCTCTCGATCCCGGCTCAAAGCATACAAACGCTCCACCGCATACTGCGGCTTGATCAATTCTCCATCACGCTTATACCCCAAACTGTTCCGAGAACGCCACATCTCAACCTCATTCAACCAACCGCGAATCAATCCACGATCCAATCCCTCCTCCTCAAGCGCGTCATTAATCAATCCCAAAACTTCTCCCACCTCTCCCTCTATCCCCACATCCACCAACACATTCTTGTTTATCGATGACGCATCCACATCCACATGAACCTTCTTCGAATCAGGCGAAAACGCATCCAGTCTGCCCGTCACACGATCGTCAAACCTCGAACCAAACGCCAACATCAAATCACAGTCATGCATCGCCATGTTCGCCTCATAAGTCCCATGCATCCCCAACATCCCCAAAAATAACGGATGCGACGCCGGCAAAACACCCAAACCCATCAACGTCAAGGTCGTCGGAAAACTCGTCAATTCCACAAAACGTCTCAACTCATGCTTCGCACGATCTCCCCCACTCACAAGACCCCCACCTCCATACACCACAGGCTTGCGACTCTTCCTTATAAGACGCACCGCCTCATCCACCAAACCACGATCAACCTCAAGACCACGACCCGCCACACGAGACGTCCGCTCCCCTTCACCCTTGTATATACCCTCCGCAAACTGCACATCTTTTGGAATATCCACAAGAACAGGACCAGGCCTCTTCGAAAGTGCAATGTCAAACGCATCGTGCAGCGTTTCTGCCAACTTGTCCACATCCTTCACCAACACATTGTACTTCGTACATGGCCTCGTAATCCCACAAGTATCACACTCTTGAAACGCATCCGTCCCTATCAAATGAGTCGGAACCTGACCAGACAAACACAACAACGGAACCGAATCCATCAACGCATCCGTCAAACCCGTCACCGCATTCGTCGCCCCAGGACCACTCGTCACCAACGCCACACCCACCTTCCCCGTCGACTTCGCATAACCTTCCGCCGCGTGCAACGCTCCCTGCTCATGACGCACCAACACATGTCTGAGATTGTTATCGCCGAAAATCTCATCGTATATCGGCAATACCGCACCTCCAGGATAACCAAATACAACCTCCACCCCACGCTCCTTCAACACAGAGAGAACTATCTCCGCTCCCTTCATCTTCCGTGGACCACTCATCTGCCTGTCTGTTTCTCCAAATCTAAACCTTCTACTTGCGACTCTCTCTTCATCTCCGCAGAAATTCAGACTTGATATCGCCCCTTTTCAATCCTATTCTTGTACTCTGCATCCCACAAAATTACAACACCCAAATTTATTCCCTCTCGCCAAAATATCACACCATCAAACACCCCCGCTTCCCCCTTCCCGCAACCCCAAAAACCCATGACATCCTCGTGAATTTCGAATCCGTTCTCACCACCGTCGGTGCACTCCTCGTGATCCTCTCCCTCTTCATGCTCCCACCATTCACTGTTGCTTTGTGGTACCACGAACATGCTTCAGGATTCCTCATGTCCGCTCTTGTCACCTTCTTCTTCGGTGCCCTCCTCTTCCTCTCTGCAAAAGGACCCTCTCACGTCTCCACAGGACGATCCGCTCGACAAGGATTCGCCATGATCGCACTCTCTTGGAGTGCCGCAGGCTTCTTCTCATCACTCCCATTCCTCCTCACCATCGACAGTATCTCCATCACAAATGCCGTCTTCGAAGCCTTCTCCGGTATCACCACCACAGGTTCCACCGTCTTCACAAACCTCGACTCCATGGACAAAAGCGTCCTCCTTTGGCGTTCCTCCCTCCAATGGATCGGCGGAATCGGCTTCGTCGTCATGGCCGTCATCGTACTCCCCGCCCTCCAAATCGGCGGTATGCAACTCTTCCAAATCGAACTCTTCGAAGGCATGGAAAAAGATAGCCCCAGAATCTCCCAAATCGGAAAAAATATCGCCATACTCTATCTCGCCCTCACCTCCCTCTGCTCTCTCTCTTACTTCCTCGCAGGCATGTCCTTCTTCGACGCCATCAACCACGCCATGACCACCGTCGCCACTGGAGGCTACAGCACACACGACAATTCCTTCGCCTACTTCCAATCTCCCTCCATCGAATTCATCGCCGTCTTCTTCATGATCGTCGGCTCCCTACCCTTCATCATCCTCATTCACGCCCTAAAAGGACAACTCTACACCCTCTTCCGCGACGAACAAATACGTCTCTTCTTCCTCCTTTTCCTCTTCTTCCTCTTCCTCCTCAATATCTACCTCATCTTCGGAACTCCTCAACTCGAACCCTCACACGCATTCCGTATCTCCCTTTTCAACCTCACCTCCATCTTCACCGGAACAGGCTATGCTTCCGCTCCCTTCGACTCATGGGGACCCACCGCTCTTGCCATGTTCTTCTTCTTCATGTTCCTCGGAGGATGTGCCGGATCCACTTCTTGCGGAATCAAAATCTTCCGATTCCAAGTCCTCGGAAAAATCCTTCATAACCACATCCGTGGCGCCATTCAGCCATACGGCGTCTTCATCGCAAAATACAATGGACGTCCTCTCACCACACCCATCATACACTCCGTCATGTCCTTCATGGCTTGCTTCCTCCTCTTCTACATCATCATCGCCGTCTTGCTTGCCGCTCATGGCCTCGACTTCCTCACAGCCCTTTCCGCAACCACCGCCGCCATCGCCAACGTCGGACCCGCCCTCGGCCCCATCGTCGGACCCTCAAGCACATTCCAAAATATACCAGAATCCGCAAAATGGATCCTCACCGCCGCCATGCTCCTCGGAAGACTCGATATTATCACCATACTCGTACTCTTCTCTCCTCGCTTTTGGAGCTCATAACCCCTGAACTCTTAATTTGCTCATCTCTCTCCTTCATGATAGTTTCTCCCTGACTTCACCCTATCCCTCCTTCCCCCACACCCTTCCCCTCCCCCACCCC
>CAKMZR010000059.1:0-4444 GCA_929200455.1 uncultured Alphaproteobacteria bacterium
GAGGTAACCTCAAGACCATGAGGTACATCTTCAAGCTTTGCCCCCATGGACGTAAGAATGACGCTTACACTTTCTCCCAAAAGAGCAAGCGATCCTCCTTTGAGGAGTGTTTTTCCTTGAGAAGCAATGGTGGCGATGGCGTAACTTCCACATTCTATTCTGTCTCTCATGACCGCGTGCGTACACCCGGAAAGCACACCTTCTGCTCCTTCGACAATAAGTGTCCGATGGGCTTCATGTTCAATGGAAGCGCCCATAGTGCGAAGCATGGCGATGAGATCGAGGATTTCCGGTTCAAGGGCGACATTTTTCAAAATGGATCGCCCTTTGGCAAGACTAGCCGACATGATGAGGGCTTCTGTGGCTCCAACGGATATGCCGGGAAATTCGTATTCTATGGCTTGAGGCGGGTGGGGGAAGGTGAGAGAGACATGTTCTCCACTTCGTTCCACAAGTCCACCCATTTTTTCGAGTCCTGCGAGATGGTAGCCTATAGGACGCTTCCCGATAGGATCACCCCCAGGCATAGGCAAAGAAGCTTTTCCCAAACGAGCCGCAAGGGGTCCCAAAAGAAGAATCCCCGCTCTCATACGCTTCATAGCCTCCAAAGCATGGGGTTTGGGAGCATGTAGAGAGGATGCACTCAGTTGCCATTCTTCGTCATGATGTTCTGTTTCAACCCCCACAGCCCGAAGCACTGTTTCCATAACTTTTACGTCGTCAAGCTTTGGGACATGACACAGACGCACAGGCTGATCGCTGAGTACAGAAGCAACCATACTCGGCAGAGCGGCGTTTTTAGCCCCGCCGACAGTTAACGAGCCGTTAAGAGATACGCCTCCTTCTATTCGTAAGCGATCGGTCACTTGGTTTACTCCATGCGGGGTAAGGTGACCCCTTCCTGTTTCATGTATTTTCCTGACCGATCCGCATAGGTCACCTCAGGACGCTCTCCCTTAAAGAACAAAAATTGACACACACCTTCTCCGGAATAAATTTTTGCGGGTAGGGGTGTCGTATTGGAGATTTCTATAGTCACATGGCCTTCCCATCCGGGCTCAAGAGGGGTGACATTCACAATAATGCCGCACCGTGCGTAAGTAGACTTTCCAAGACAGACCACCATTACATCTTCAGGAATACGAAAGTATTCCATAGTGCGTGTGAGGGCAAAAGAATTGGGAGGAATAATGCATGTTTCGCTTTGCAGACGGACAAACGCCTTTTCGTCAAAATTTTTGGGATCGACAAAAGTCGAATGGACATTGGTAAAAAGCAAATATTCTTCGGATGCCCGGGCGTCGTAACCAAAAGAGGAAAGTCCGTAAGAAATGACGTTGGGTGTTTTTTTGGCTTCCACAAAGGGAGAGATCATATTGTGCTCGAGTGCTTGTTCACGTATCCATTTGTCGCACATGAGACCTTGAAGTGTTGTCATAGTTCCTCCTTTGTTTGAGTTTTCACAGGGTTGGCGGGGTCTTCTCCGATAAGACCATGAGCAAAAGATGGAATATCGAAGGGTTCGAGTGCCTCAAGCGTTTCTCCTGTCCCGATAGCGACCACGGGAAGGTGCATACTTTCCACAAGAGGCAAGAGAATTCCCGCTTTTGCTGTTCCATCAAGTTTGGTCACAAGAAGACCGGTGAGTCCCACACCTTCATGAAATACGCGTCCTTGCACTATGGCATTTTGACCCGTACCTCCATCAAGCACCAATAGGGTTTCAATGGATACTTCCGGGTCTTGTTTTTTAAGCACGCGTACAATTTTTTTGAGTTCTTCCATAAGGTTTTTGTTGGTATGAAGCCTACCAGCCGTGTCGACAATAAGCCAATCAATTTGTTCTTCTCTTGCTGTTTTGAGGGCTTCGAAGGCGACACCGGCACTGTCACTTTGGGGGGCTCCTTTGATGACCTTGACGCCGACGCGTTCTCCCCAAATTTCCAGTTGCTGCACGGCGGCTGCTCGAAAAGTATCGCAAGCGGCCATGAGAACCTTTTGTTGATGTTTTTCTTTGAAGTGGTATGCAATTTTGCCTGCTGTTGTGGTCTTCCCGGAGCCGTTCACCCCCAAAAGTACAAGGACTCTTGTCTTTTGAGCAGGGGAGGGAGAGGAAAACAAAAAAGAATCTGAGGGAAGGGCATCTGTTAGGATTTTTTCTATTTCTTCCACAGCCACACGGGTGAGCGTTTCGCCGTCAACCTTGCCAGACGGTGCTTTTTTGGCAAGAGCATCCACAATACGCACAGCCGTCTTGGGTCCCATATCCGAGAGCAACAAAGCCTCTTCAAGCTTTTCGCGATCCTGAAGTGAGAAGGTTTTGCCGCCACCAAAAAGAGTTCCAAGGCGTGAGCGTAGAGACGTCGCTGTTTTTTTTATGAATGTACTCATGCGATTTTGCCTGTTTTTGCATGAAGAGATCGCGCCTTGAGGGACAGGTTGTCGGCATCGACCGCTTCAATAAAGACTTCTGTTCTGTCTCCGACTTGCAAGTCGGGAAAGTTGGAAGTGACATTCACGCGGGCAAAGTAGGGGTCTTTGCCCTGCCATGTGCCGTCAGATTCTAAGGTTTCAACAAGAACCGAAGTCGAAGTGTGAAGACGGCCATGAAGCCAAGAGAGGGCTTGTTTTTTGCCGTCGGCTCTGAGTTTTGCGGCTCGTTCTTTGATGACGTGGGGTTCTGTTTGGCGAGGCATACGAGAAGCAGGGGCTCGGTTGCGGGCAGAAAAGGGAAACACATGAAGCCACACGAGGTTGCAAGCCGCGACAAGGGAGCGGGTTTCTTCAAACATGGCGTCTGTTTCGCTGGGAAAGCCGACAATAAAGTCACTCCCAAGGACGATATCTGGGCGCAATGTTCGGAGTTTTTGGCAAAAAAGAATGGAATCTTCGCGGCTATGACGGCGGAGCATACGTTTCAGTATGAGATTGTTTCCTGCTTGAAGAGAGAGATGAATATGGGGCATAAAGCGGGATTCGCTCTGGATGACTTCAAGAAGGAGGGGATCGGCTTCCATGCAGTCGATGCTGGAAATGCGGAGGCGGGGAAGGTCGGGGAAGGTGGTAAGAATTTTTTGGCAGAGACTTCCCAAAGTCGGACGTTTTTCATGGCCCACAACCTCAAAGTCTTCGCCATAAGAGGTGATGTCGACGCCAGTGAGGACGATTTCTTGGGTTCCCTGGTTGATGAGCGTTCCGATTTGTTCAAGGATGAGACTTTCGGGATGGGAAAGACTTTCGCCTCGTGCCATATGGATTGTGCAGAAGGTGCATCGATGACGGCAACCGTTTTGGATTTCGACAAAACCACGGCACAAGCCGCTATGACCTTCTATCAAGTGCAGAGCTCCGTTCTTAATGGCGACCGTATCATTGACTTTGATGAAGGGTGTTTTGGACGATTCTTGGCTTTTGAGCTCGTGGTAGGTCGAGGTATGGCGTTTGTCTTCGTTGCCGATGACGGCATGAACACCTTCAATGGCGGCGTAAGAGTCCTTATCCAATTGGGCCCCACACCCGGTGACAATGACGCGTTTTTCGGGATGTGCCCTTATCCATTTGCGTACAGCTTGTTTTACTTGGCGTTCGGCTTCATTGGTGACGGCACATCCGTTCACAATGACCGTGTCCTGAAGACCCGCTTCTTTAGCGAGCTGTGCGATAAGCTGAGACTCGAGGCTATTGAGGCGGCAACCAAAATTCACCACAGTAACATTAGAATTCTGTTTTGGGTTTTGAGAAGTCATGGCAAGAGGGTTTTTCCGCGAAAATTGAGGGTGGCAGGGCCTTTCATAAAAAGCGTTTCATCGGGGTTCCGGGTAATAAAGAGCGAACCTCCATCCATGACGACTTCGGTCATGGTTGTGTGTTTCTCATTCACAAAGACGGCGACCGAGGCACAAGCTCCGGTGCCGCAAGCAAGAGTAATTCCGGCACCTCTTTCCCATACCCGCACCCTTATCTTTTGCTCGCCAAGGAAAGACACAATCTCCACATTGCATTGTTGGGGAAAGAGGGGATGGTGCTCGATCTTGGGACCAAAGACATCAAGAGGCAAGGTTTCTATAACGTGTGGGGGGACAAGAAAGGCCACGTGAGGATTCCCAACATTGACTGTCTTCACCTCGAGGGCTTCGGGAACAAAAGAGAGGAGGGGGGTAGGATCGTCGGGGAGCGTAGGGTGGACAAAAGAGGGAGTTCCCATAGAGGCCGTAAACAAATTATCTCTGTCTTTATGGACATTTATACAGTTATTTCCGGTCTGGAGGACACATTCACGTACTCCTTTTTCTTCCATAATGAGCATAGCCACACAACGGGTGGCATTTCCGCACGCCTCAGCAGGTCGCCCGTCACAATTATAGAATATCATTTCAGCATCTGCCGTATGATGTGTAGGCGTCGCGATAATGACAAATTGATCGCATCCTATGCCGAATCTTCT
>CAKMZR010000059.1:4544-8402 GCA_929200455.1 uncultured Alphaproteobacteria bacterium
TGAGCACAAGCAAAGACCAAGTCACCCCATTCTTCCTCGGTTTTTTGGTCGTGGTTTTCTAAGACTTCTTCAAGTTCTGAGAATTCCTCCTTCACCTTGAGGAGAGCGTCTTTGGGGCTATGCCAATCAAAACCTTCTCGTGCGGCTAATTTTCCAAGGCGTGCAGCAAGCAAAAGAGCGGGAAATACTGTCGGGACCTCCGCTTTGGGGTTTTGTTGCTTTTCTTGCATCTTTTGGGCTTCCCACACCTTTTGGGCTTCCCACACCCCACCAACAGAAAGACCATCAATGTCTTTTCCCGCAAACACATGAGGATGACGGCGGAGCATTTTTTCTTTTGCCTCAAGGGCAATAGCATCAAAATCAAAAAGTTCCTTTTCTTCCGCAATACGTGCGTAAAAGACAATATGAAAGAGCAAGTCTCCGAGTTCTTCTTTGAGGGCGTCAGTATTATTGTCTTCAAGAGCCTGCACGACTTCATAGGCTTCTTCAAGAGTGAGCGGGGCGAGGTCTTGTAAGTCCTGCTGAATATCCCAAGGACAACCGTATTCTTTGTCTCGGAGTGCCTTGACAAGCTCCTTAAGCCCTTCAAGGGGCGGCAAGGTTTCAATAGTGGTGTGCATATGGGTATAGGGAGAGCGAGCCATCAGTAAAAACAAGTCGGGTAGGGAGAAAGGAAAAGAGCCTCAAAGATAACAAACATTATAGAGATAAGAAACCCGTTTGTTCTTCCTTGCCTTATAAGGTTAGTCGCATAATGTATATTATGGAAACAACTAAAAAGAAGGAAAGGAAAGAAGGAAGGAAGGTTGAGGGTTGATGGTCTTTCTGTGCGTGATGTGTGGGAATCTCAAAAGATACAAGAAACCTAACCGCCGGAACCGGACGAAACCACACGCCACGCGTCGCCATCATCATACACCTCATGAGCACCAAAACACGCCAGACGCTCTCCATCAATCGCATTCTTTTCTTCTTCCCCACATTCGCCTCCTCCATACCAAAACGGAACAATACGCAAGTCGCCCTCACCGCTCCCAAACTCTTTTTCATTTCCTCCCTTCAAAACAATCGTTAAAAACTTATTCCCGCTCTCTACACGACACACCCCTGACCCACATGTGACATGCCCACCTGAACCCAAAGTTCGATGCTGCCCGTCCCAGACCTCCACATGCTTCAAACCATAGTGACGACGCCAAAAATCATGCACAAAACCATCCCGCCCTTCTCTCACAATCAATGTCCGACTCTCGCTGTCGATCAAACCCACGCTCCCCCTTTCTCCTGCCACCACCGCCAAAGGCAAGTGAACCTGCACGCCCTGATACAAAAACAAACCCAACACAAGCAACACAATACCCCCAAAACGCAAAAACGTTCTCAAAAGAAACAACATCACCACCCCCAAAGCCATCAAACCAAAAGACCACAACCCCACATGACCCTCCAAAACCCCTACCCTCATTTCAGACACAGCCGAACTCAATCGCGCAACTTCAACCAAAAACAAAACACTGTAGGCTATCAAGTCCCAGACAAAAAACGGAACACCTTCGTAGCCGAACAAAAGCACAGGGAAAGTCACCAGAAAACTCAACGGCAAAATAATAAGCGACACAAGGGACACACCCACCAAATTCGCCAAGAGTCCCACAAAAGGGAAAAAGGAAAAGTGATAAAGTACAAAAGGCAAAGTCGCCACACTTGCAAGAAGACTACTCAAGAATATACCCATAATATAACTATGAAACCGCCTGTTCTCCGCACAAAGACCCAGAGCATAACGCCATGACGAACGCAACAAAAACCGCTTGCGAGAAAAATCACGCTCTAACCATACATCTTGATAGAAGGCAATAATGGCCAAAGTCGCCGCAAAGGACATCTGAAAACTTGCACTAAAAAGAGCTTCCGGCGTCCACAAAATTACGCACAAAGCCGCCAAAGCCAAAAGATGACGCGACACAGGAAGACGCTTCACACATAAAGCGATAAAAATAACAAACAACATAATAAACGCTCTTTGCGTCGGAAGCATGGCTCCTGCCAGCATCATATAAAAAAACGCAAAACTACAAGCCAAAAGCCCTATCGGCACACGAGAATCATAGCGAGAAGAAAGAAAAAATGAACACGACCACGCAAAACGTCCCAACAACATGACAAATAAGGCCAAAAGTCCTACATGAAGACCAGATATCGCAAAAAGATGAGACAGTCCTGAGTGGCGAATGTCATTCATCACATCTTTGGGAATACCGTCTCGCATCCCTGTCACAAGAGAAGTCACAATTCCTGTTACCGACGGTTTGTCTCGAAAAGCATCCCGAAAAGACCACGTAAGTCCGTAACGCAAGTCCGCAAGAGACATCATGCCAGAGTCACTCTTCTTCAATACCTCTATCCCTCCCACAACATAACCCACGCCCACAATCCCTTTGTCCAGAAAATGATCTTGATAGGAAAATCCTCCAGGCACAAAAGCGCGAGACAAAGGCTTCAACCTCATCCTCCCGCCCACGTGATCTCCTACCCGTAGAGAACGAAGCTTTTCTTCGTTCTTCTCACTCATCCGCACACTGACACGCACGTCGCCCGAAGAAAGCAACGAAGAAGAAGCACGATCAAGACTTATCACCAACCGCACACCCCCTCCCCTTTTCGAAAAAGTCGGGGCTAGCGTTTTTATTCTGCCCTCCACAAAAGACGTCAGGGCATACGGAAGAGGCTCTAGAGGCACAGTCTCGGTTTTTAACAGCGTAGAAAGAGACGGATACACAATCCCCAGAGACACCAGCCCAAAAATCAAACTCAAGCGAAACTGCCTCAAGGCAAAAACACATACACTCCCACATACCGTCAAACCGCCCAATCCCCACACCACCTGCTGACTCACCAAAGAACCCAAACCCACAGAGACAAGAAACAAAACCGTCGCACCAATAAAGGCACTTCCTTCGGCTTCTTCGCGAATTTTTAACACCAACCACACAAGCATCTTGCCAAAAATGCGTTTGATGCTATGCTCACGGCGGTGCACCGCGTACCACGCAGAATTCTGGGCAGAATCCTGAGAATGTGTATTTGAGAGATAACGTCTCATCAAAGCTCCCTTTTTTCTAGCTCCATCAATCATTTACCGAGAATACAAACATGCCTCCAATCGTGACGCGATTCGCCCCTTCTCCCACAGGTTTTCTTCATATAGGAGGCGTGCGGACCGCTCTTTACAACCTCCTTTTTGCCAAACACCACGGCGGACAATACCTCCTACGCATCGAAGACACAGACAAAGAACGTTCTACTCAAGAAGCCATTGACGCCATTCTCCACGGACTCGCATGGCTCGGAATCCATCATGACGGAGAAGTCGTCTACCAGTCTCAACGCATCACGCGTCATCAAGAAGCCGCAGAATGGCTCATCAAAAAAGGACATGCCTATAAGTGCTTTTCCACCCCTCAAGAACTCGAAGTCATGCGAGAACAGGCCAAAAAAGAAGGACGCTCCGCCTCTTATGACAAAACTTGGCGCGACCGCGATCCCTCTTCTGCACCCCCTCACGCTCCTTACGTCGTAAGACTAAAAGTCAATCAAGAACCCTCTTCCATGATCATCCACGATCAAATTCAGGGCAAAGTCACCGTAGAACGCGAGACACTCGATGATTATGTCCTGCTCCGCCAAGACGGCACACCCACCTACATGCTCAGCGTCGTGGTTGACGATCACGATATGAATATCTCTCACATCATTAGAGGCGTTGACCACCTCACCAACAGCTTCCGACAAATGGCTCTATACGAGGCCTTCGGGTGGAATATGCCTCTTTGCGGACATATCGGACTCCTTCAC
>CAKMZR010000060.1 GCA_929200455.1 uncultured Alphaproteobacteria bacterium
TTTGCTATTCACCGCAAACTTGGATTACAAGGTCGTGTAATACTCAGCTTTCCCCTGACCAACACGGCATAGCAAGCTAAGTTTGATGAGCTCCTCAATTTTTTGAAAGGCCTACTCAAGGCAGCCAATCGCCTAGACTGGAAAAAGAAGCTCAAAACACCCCATATTACGGGGGCTTGCGAAGCAATCCAACTGAACCAATACTCACGACTCAAAATCATGGCGGAGAGAGAGGGATTCGAACCCTCGGTACCCGCAAAGGCACAACGGTTTTCGAGACCGCCCCATTCGACCACTCTGGCATCTCTCCTCAAGCCAATCGCTCCATCCCTACACCACACCAGTCACTTTGTAAAGCCCACCTCATCCCTTTCAAATAACATCACACATCTCCCTCCTAACACTTCATACCCAAAATCTACTCTTTTTCATCCACCGCAACAATAGATCCCCTCTCACCTTGCCTTATTAACACCTAAAATCAAAGCACGACTTGACTTTCCCAAAAAAAATCAATATGGAGAGTGTGGGGATGGGGCGGTGAACTCCTGTTTGCTTCTTTCTCGCGTTTCCTGTTGGCTTCTTTCTCGCGTTTCCTGTTGGCTTCTTTCTCGCGTTCAATGAACGCGACGCACACCACGGAAGCGACAATTGCCATCACAATGAAGGCTCGAACCTATTCCCTCACAAACAGAGGCAATAAACGCAGTCGGAGAACGGCGCTAACCGGACACTGCTCGCATCCCCACAATAACTTTCTACAGAATACCAACCCTCCCTGCAAGTCTTTTGTCTTAAATGCACGCTCTGCCCAAAACTTAACTCATCTCCCTCAACACCCCCCCTTTTCCGCCCACAATCAAAAAAATTAAAAAAACCTCTCCAATAACTTCCCCTGTAAATGACTCCTCACCCAAACCTTAAAGCACAATCGTAAAAATATCACTCTTGACACACACAAGAATAGTTGAGACAATAAATGTGGGGATGGGGCGGTGCATTCAGGTTATGCGCGTTAAGTGGCTTTGGCTTCAGCAATGAGCGGCTCCTTTTTTCTGGTTTCGTCGAACCGTATCTGATATTCTTCTTCTGCTTTCATCGAAGCGTATCTGATATTCGTTTTGCTTCAGCAATGAAAGGTTCTTTCTCTTCTGGCGTCAAAATACCAAGAAACGTTCGCAAACCAAGCAACGCTCGCATCCCCACTATCACTTTACAGGCCCTTGCCCTTCCTTACAAGCTTTTTCTCTCTTAACCGAATGCAACAACCTCTCCTCATTGCAAAGCAAAGCACAAACCGTAAGCCTGTCACACATAAACAGAATCCTTAAAAAATCAACCAAATTTGATAAAATAAAGGACAAAAATATATACAAAAACCAGCACCCGAAACTTACACCCACACAAACAACATAGCTCCCCAAAGCCCTTTCTCAAAAGATCATTGCTGCCTATTGAAGAATAGAGAAAAATAAGATAAAAATCCTCTGACGCCTTAAAAGCAAAAATCGAAAACCTCCACTTCATACACGCCCACTCATCCTCTATCCCCCCATAAGAAGATAGCTGCACACAACTATCTTCCACAAAAATAGCCCGCACAAAAACAGTGTCCATGAAAAAAAATACCACGCTACCCCCCATAAGACACGGGAAAACAGGCCTGTTATGGGGTGGCGTGCGTCCAGGAACAGAAGCATACGCTCTCTTCTCACTCCTCAAAAATACAGAGGAAAAATGCGCCATCGTCGTCGTAAAAGATGCCCTTCGCGCCCGAATCCTCACAAAAAATCTCAAATTTTTTCTCCCCTCTTTTTCCATCCAAGAACTTCCCGCTTGGGACTCTCATCCCTTCGAAAATATGTCTCCAAGCGTGCCCATCGCCGCCGCGCGTATGGCACTCCTCTCATCCCTCTCTGCCCCCCAAAACCAAAGTCAAAAACTTATCCTCGTCACAACACTACGAAGCTTCATCCAAAAAGTCCCACACCATAAAGACCTCAAACATGCCCACATCAACCTAGACTCACACTTCAAACGAAACGAACAATTCGAAACCTTCCTCCAACATTACGGCTTCGAACGCGTCCACGTCGTGCGATCCGTCGGAGAATATGCCGTAAGAGGAAGCATCGTCGATATCTTTCCTCCAGGAAATCATCGCCCCGTCCGATGCGACTTCTTCGGAGATGAACTCGAATCCATCCATTCCTTCGACCCCGTCACGCAACGTCGCCTCGAAAAAAAAGAACATATCACACTCTTCGGTGCCTCAGAAATCTGCATGGACAACCACGCCCACTCCCTCTTCAAACAACGCTACAGAAAACTTGCAATCCTCCAAGAATGTACACTCGATCAAGAACTCCTGGAATCCATCCATGACAGACGACGAAGCGACGGACTCGAATACTGGCTCGGACTCCTCGCTCCTCAACTCCAAGACCTCGTCAGCTTTTGTCAAGATTCCAGAGATAAAGTCAAAGTCATCCTAAGCGATGACCTCGATACTGACGACCTCATACACCTCTACGAAAATACAGACAAAGCCAATGCAGAAAGAAGCCAAGCCACAAAAAATTCCGACCACCACCATCCCCATCCTCCCACAGACTCACTCTATGTCGCTCCTCACGAATGGAACGCCATCTTCTCAAAAGAACCCCATCACCTCATCTCTATGGTCAGTCATGACGCCCCCCTACCAGAACAAAACAACTGGCAACACTCCATAGACACAAAAGACGGCTACAACTTCCTCGCAGACCGAAAAGCAGGACGCGACGTCTACAAAAAACTCGCAGAAAATATGATCGCCATTCAAAAAAATACCACAAAAAAAATTGTCCTCGTGTTCAATAACGCCAAAACAGGAACACGCATCACAAAAATTCTCAAAGTCCACGGTATTCACAGCCTCACACAAGTCAAAACCTATCATGACGCTCTCGCGTCAGAAAAAGGAATGGTCACCGTCGCCGTTCTTCCCATGGAAGCCGGATTCTCTACAGACAACACCGTCTTCATCACACAAGAAGACATCATCGGAAATACAGAAAATACAAGATCCTCAAGACAAAACTCTTCCAGATCCTCTCCTCCCCTATCCGACACCTCCATGCTCAATATCGGAGAATTGGTCGTCCACCACGATTACGGCATCGGACGCTATCAAGGACTTGAAGAACATTCTTTTGACGGAAATATTATCGCATGTTTGCGTATCCTCTATCTCGGCGACGACAGTATTCTTCTCCCTGTCCATAACCTCGATATGCTCTCCCGCTACGGGAGCAGGAAAGAACTTTCCGACAATCATAACCATGTCGCCCTCGACAAACTCGGAGGTACTGCTTGGCAAGCGCGAAAACTCAAAGCACGCAAAAAAATTATGGAAATGGCAAGTACGCTCCTCGAAACCGAGGCCCAACGTCACACACGCACAACGTCCGCTTACAGAACCCCGGACGAAATCTATCACGAATTTTGTGCCCTCTTTCCCCACACAGAAACTCCAGACCAAGAACGTGCAGAATACGACGTCCTCGACGACCTCGCAAAAACACAGCCCATGGATAGACTCATTTGTGGCGACGTCGGATTCGGAAAAACAGAAATCGCCATGAGAGCCGCTTTCACCGTCGCCGCCTCAGGAGACCAAGTCGTCCTTATCGCACCCACAACCCTCCTTGCCCACCAACACTTCAAAACCTTCTCCGCACGATTCCAAGGATTCGGAATCAATATCGGACTCCTCTCTCGCTTCGTCAAAGGCAAAGACGCACGCAACGTCAAAGAAAAACTCGCAGACGGCTCCATCCACATCGCCATCGGGACACACGCTCTCCTCAGTGCAGACGTCAAACTCGCCAATCCAGGACTCGTCATCCTCGATGAAGAACAGCTTTTCGGAGTCGCACAAAAAGAAAAAATTAAACGATGGAAAACTCATATACACGTCCTCACACTCAGTGCGACCCCCATTCCCCGCACGCTCCAAATGGCTCTCTCAGGCGTGCGGGATATGAGCATGATCGCCTCTCCCCCCGTCAATAGACACGCCATACGGACCTACATAAGCGTCGAAGACGACATGATGATACGAAGAGCCATCAGAGCCGAAACCTCGCGAAACGGAAAAATCTATTACGTCTGCCCTCGCGTCCAAGATATCGAAACCCTCGCACGCAAACTCGAATGGCTCGTTCCCGAAGCCAACGTCATCACCGCACACGGCAAAATGAAAGCCGCCCATCTAGAAGACGCCATGCGACTCTTCATCGAAGGCGATAAACATATTCTCCTCGCCACGCCCATTGTCGGGGCCGGACTCGATGTCTCAAGTGCAAACACCATGATCATCCATCGATGCCACCTTTTCGGACTCGCCCAACTCTACCAACTCCGAGGAAGAGTAGGCCGAGCCTCCATCATCGCTCATTGCTACCTCACGTACCCAAGAGGACCCGTCATCACACCCGTAGCAAAAGAACGAATCCATATCATGCGAACCCATGACGGACTCGGGGCAGGATTCAAACTCGCCAGTCACGACCTCGATTTAAGAGGTGCCGGAAACCTCCTCGGGAGCGACCAGTCAGGACACGTCCGTGAAGTCGGCGTCGAGCTCTATCAGAAAATGCTCAAAGACACCATCCAAAGCCTACGCCACGGAAATCAAGACATACCCGATAACGAATGGTCTCCTCAAGTGCAACTCGGCTTCGACGCACACATTCCAGAAGACTACATTCCCGATATGGGACTACGCCTACAACTCTACCGCCGCCTCGGAGACCTCCCGGATACCGCACGCATCGTCGCCATGAAACACGAAATAGCCGATCGCTTCGGACCCTTACCACAAAGTGTACACGGACTCCTCCACGTCATGGCAACCCGCGTAAAATGCCGCGAAATCGGCGTCGAAAAACTCAACGCCCACAAAAGCGGAATCTCCCTCTCCTTCCGCAATAACCGCTTCAATGCCCCCGAAAAACTCCTCCAATTCCTCGACGAACGAAAAACAAACCTACGCATAGACTCAAACCATAACCTCATCGGCAGATTCGATTGGCGAAGTGGGGCCGCTCGGCTTCGTGCCGTGAGCAGACTCATCGACGACCTTAAAGAACTCATCGCGTCTTGAACCGTCTTGCACTCCCCTCTCCTTCGTGCTTTATTAACTCATGACCCAACACCCTCACGAACTCAATCTCGACTTTGTCACCATCGCAGGAGAAGACCGCTTCTCCTTCCTGCAATCCCTCGTATCTGCTGACACCACACCCCTCAAAGAAAATTATGTCGTGTGGAGCAACCTCCTCTCTCCCCAAGGACGAATCCTTTTCAACTTCCTCATCATCCCCATCGGCGACGGCTTGTGGCTCAATCTCCCATCCTCTCAAGTCGAAGAACTCTACACCGCCCTTACTCAGTTCCATGTCAAAGAAAAAGTCCGTATCAATACACACAGACTCATGTCCACCTGCGTCTCCCTCAACCCCACCCGACCAACCACAGAACAAGGAAAAGTCTCACGAGAAGGAAACGTCATATCCTTTATCGACCCACGATCCCCTCTCCTTGGCGTCCGCTCCATCCAACCCAAAAAGCATAATGCCCATCCTCAACCTTCGTCTTCCACCTACTCATGGATGTGCTTCCGAGCAGGCGTGATCGAAGAAACTTGCTCCCCAGAAGGAAGAAGTCTCCTCCCTCTCGAAGTCGGGCATCACATCTTCCAAGCCATAAACTTCAAAAAAGGATGCTTCATCGGACAAGAAGTCAATATGCGGTTGTTCCATCGGGGCTCCATAAAACGTACCCTCAAGTGTGCCTTCTCCCTCTCCCCCATGGATGAACCCATACCCGTAGGCACCGTCATCTCCCTTCCCCATCCCTTCAAAGCCCGTGTCGTCAAAAGCCTACTCAACCCAAAAAAACAATGGGCCGGACTCATATTCATCGAAGGACAACAACATCACACTCAATCCTTTTTTTCCTTGTCCTACAATGATACTATCCTCTCGTTGAGCCCCCCCAACCCTCCTCAAGAAAACACTCATGGCTAGCGAAACAGACTTCAACCAACACATCAATACCCTCAGATTCTCTCCTCAAAACCAAAACAAGACAGAACAAAACGATACGCGACTCCCTCACAGTATCGAACTTGAACAAGAACTCATCGGTGCACTCCTACGCGACAACCAACTCCTCGAGCATATTAACGACAAACTCAGACCAGACCACTTCTACCTTCCCCTACACCAACTCATCTACGCAACCGCTCTGCGACTCATCCATGAAGGCTCCTACGCTCGTGCGGAAACTATGCGATACCTCCTTGAAGCAGAACCCGTCTTCCAAGCTCAAGACGGTGCGCGATATGTCAACGAACTCGTTGTCAATGTCGTCACAGACATGAATATTGCCTCCCACGCCCTCACCCTACTCGACCTCGCAAAAAAACGTATTCTCCTCAGAGAAATGTCTAACACCTCCAGTGCCATATACTCAGAACCAGAAAAAAATTCCGAATGGCACATTCGATCCCTCGAAGCCATCACCTACAACATCTCAGAAAATCACGCCGGCTCCTCAAACCCAGAAGAATTAGACTTCTTCGTCGCCCAATCCATGGAAATCATCAACAATATAAAAAAAGGAAACAATACTTCCGGTACCTCATCAGGATTCCGAAATATCGACCAGTACACAGGCGGATTCCACCGATCCGATCTCATCATTCTCGCCGCTCGACCCTCCATGGGAAAAACCGCCCTCGCTTCCAATATCGCCGTCAAAGCCGCAGAACATAACCTCACCCAGTACGAAAACGACCTCAAAACCATTCAAGAACAAAATCAAAGTGAAAACCCTCAAGAACCAAAAAAAGGCACCATCCTCATTTTTAGCCTCGAAATGTCAGGCGAACAACTTGCTACACGTATACTCTGCGAAAAAGCTTCCGTAGAACCAGAAGATATAAGAAAAAATAAAATCTCTAATCACGACTTCAAAGCCCTTTCAGAAAGCCAAGCTCATATCCAAAAATTACCCATCTTCATCGATGACAGCAGCGACATATCCGTCGAACATATCAGACAACGTGCCAGAAGAATCAAACGTCAATACCCCATCTCCATGATCGTCATCGACTACCTCCAACTCCTACATGGCAGCTCTTCCTCGCGAAAATACGACAACCGCGTCAACGAAATTACCGACATCAGCCGTGGACTCAAAAATCTCGCAAAAGAAATGAATATCCCCATCATCGCACTCTCTCAGCTCAACCGACGCGTAGAAGAACGCGACAACGCCTATCCACAACTCTCAGACCTGCGCGACTCCGGCTCTATCGAACAAGACGCCGACGTCGTGCTCTTCCTCTATAGAGAAGCCTACTACCACCAAAAAAATAAACCCACACAAAAAGAAAATGAAACCGACACCAAATTCAAAAATCGCGAACACGCTCACGAAGAAAAAGCTCTCGCCATCAAAAATCAAGCCAGACTCATTGTCGCAAAAAATCGTCATGGAAAAACAGGAACCGTCGAACTTGGCTTCGAAGGAAGGCACGCTCGCTTTTATGATGTCGTTCCCGAAGACCCCAATAGACCACCCTCTTCCTGAGATGATCCATCTTGAGACCCCCCCGCCCCCTCCACCGCCATCAACTCCACCCTCTTTATATTGTCGCCGTGACGCATCACCTTTTCCTTCGACGTCGTGATCTCATGAACATCTGTCAATACACTGTTAAAATGCTTGTCCAGTTTCTCAATCCGAGTCCCTAGACGCTCCATGTCCTTCTGCAAAAGACCCACCAGTCTCTGAACCTCAAGAGCCTGATCATAACTCGTCGCGTGACGCATAATTGCTCGGACGGATGCCAATACCGCCATCATCGTCGTCGGCGACACCATAAAAACACGACGCGACCACGCATAGTCCACAACATCCTCAAGATGGGCATGAATATCACCATACACAGCCTCAGACGGGATAAACATTAACGCAATATCCGCCGTCTCACCGGGGATAAGATACTTCTCCGCTATATCATCCACATGCGTGCGAATATCTCGACTGCACTGACGCAAGGCCTCCTTCCTCTCATCCACGCCCCCCGCCTCCAAAAGCTTCTGAAAACCCTCAAGCGGAAACTTCGCATCCACAGGTATCGATCCCGTCGGCTCAGGCAACTTAATCAAACAATCCACCTTCTTGCCATTGCCAAGAGTCTTTTGCTCCTCCACCATAGATGCAGGAAGAACACTCATCACCATCGCATTCAAACGAATCTCTCCATACGCCCCACGGGCAGGACGGTT
>CAKMZR010000061.1 GCA_929200455.1 uncultured Alphaproteobacteria bacterium
TTACGGTGCGGTTACGGGCATCTCCTGAGACGGCTCGAGCGGTATTGATAGGATTTGATAAGGTGAAGGACGCGGCATTGTGTATAGAGAAGGTGATGTCAGAGGGTATGACGCCTGCGTGTATGGAGTTTATGGATGGAATGTGTGTGAAGGCGTGCGAGTCATTTTCTGGAGCGGGGTATCCGTTGGATGTGGAGGCGTTGATGGTGGTGGAGTGTGATGGGAGTCGGGAGGAGGTAGACAGTGAGATAGAGAGATTGAGGTTACTGGCGGAAGATTTTTCGTATAAGCATTTTAGGGTATCTGAGAGTGAGGAAGAGCGAGAGCGAATATGGCGAGGGAGGAAGGGAGCATTTTCTGCGGTTGCGCGTTTGAGGCCGGATTATATGACGATGGACGGCACGATAGCACGAGGGAAGCTGGCGGAAGTACTGGAGAGGATAGAGGCGTTGTCGTTATCGTATGGTATTTTGGTGGGGAATGTATTTCATGCGGGAGACGGGAACATGCATCCGTTGATATTGTTTGATGGAGAGAATGAGGGAGAGGGGGAGAGGGCTTTGGAGTTGGCGATGGAGACGTTGAGGATATCTGTGGAAGCGGGAGGTGTGATAAGCGGTGAGCATGGGATAGGGATTGAGAAGCGAGATATGATGGGCTTGATGTTTTCTGAGGATGACATGATTTGTCAGCTTGCGTATAAGCGAGCGTTTGATGGTGACTGGTTACTGAATCCTGGGAAGGTTTTTCCACTTGATGTGGCGAATGATTTTCGTGCGAGGTATACTTGATGATTGAGAGGCCTGAGAGCGAGGATGATGTGGTGGCTATTGTGAGGGCATTGTATGCTCGGGGAGAGAAATTTCAGGTGAGGGGTCGGGGTACGTTGGTGGGAGATGTGGAGGGGGTGAGCGTATTGGGGATGGATGGTTATGAGGGCGTGAAGACTTATGAGCCTGGAGAGCGACTGCTTGAGGTGAAGTCCGGAACGGGACTTGAGGAGGTGAGGGAGGTATTGTACGAGGGAGGCCAGAGGCTTGCCTTTGATCCGCCGGACTATGGGGGGCTGTTTTCGCGAGAGCGTGGAGCGACGATAGGGGGAGTGGTGGGTTCTGGTTTGAGTGGGAGTGGCAGACTACAGAGGGGAGGTGTACGGGATCATGTATTGGGTATGAGGGTTTGTGACGGAGGGGGCAGATTGTACAAGGCGGGAGGGCGTACGGTAAAGAATGTGTCTGGATTTGATATAGGGAAGATGGTGGTGGGTTCGTATGGTCGGCTTGGGGTGATGACAGATTTGGTGTTGAATGTGATTCCGAGAGCGGTGAGGGAGGCGACGTTGGTGTGGAGCTGCGATGATGTGTTGAGGGGAGGGGAGGTGTCTCGTTATGTGACACGGAAGCCTTGGAACGTGGTGTCTTCGACATGGGTTGACGAAGCGGGAGGTTCTGGAGGGAAATTATTTTTGAGACTTGAGGGAGAGAGTGTGGATGTATCTTTGGGTCGTGTGAGGGATTATGTGGGGGGGGAGGTGGAGGTGATGGAGGGAGAGGAGAGCGAGAAGGAGTGGTCACGTATGCGTGACGGTTGTTTTTTGGAGGCGGCGGTACGGGAAGGCATGGATATTTGGCAGGTTTTGACAAGTCTTAAGCGTGGCAGTGAGTTTTTGAATTTTTTTTTGGAGGTTTTTGGGAGGGGTCGAGGATATTTTGAGTGGTCGGGTTCGCGAGTGTGGGTGATGACGAAGAGGGAAGAGAGGGCGTTGTGGGAAGATTTTTGGAATGGGGAGAGAGGGAAGACAGGGGATCGTGTGGTGCGGAAGTATTTTTGTGGGCGTGGTTATGAGGAGGAAGCGAGGGAGGCTTGGGAGGAGCGTTTGTTGTCCCGTGTTCGGGAGATACATGATCCTGGAGGATTGTTTTTGGATTATCGAGAGTCTCGAGCGTAAGCGAAAAGGGAGTGGCCGTTCTGTTTGAGCCATGTTCTGGCTTTGGGTGTGTGAGGGTCGAGAGAGTTGAGGAGGGAATAGAATTCTTTTGAGTGATTGAGTATGGAGATGTGGGCGACTTCGTGAGCGGCGACGTGGTCGCAGACGAAGGAGGGAGCGAGGATGAGTCGCCAATTGAAGGAGAGTTTTTGGGAGTGTGCTTGACAGCTTCCCCACTGGGAGGGGGTATCGACGATGCGGATGGATCCGTGGAAGGAGATGTGGAGTTTTTGGGAAAAGTGGGAGACGGCGTCAAGGAGTCGGGAGCGGGCGCGTTTTTTGAGGAAGTCTTTGACGCGTCTTTCGATGTGTTCAGCCTTTCCCCCGACGAGGAGTTTGTTTTCTGAGATGGAGGGAACGGCACGAGAATGGGGGATATGTTGGATGGTGAGGGGAACATCTTCGACGGTGATGAGGAGTTGGTCTACGAAGGGAATGTTGGGAGAGAAGGCGTTGTATTGATTTGTTATCCAGAGGTGTTGTTCTTTTAGGAATTGAGAGATGTGGTGTAAGGAGTGTTTATAATTTTTGGGTATGACGACTTCGACGTAGGCTTTGTTGTGTTTTGCGCGCAGGGAGAGTTGTTTTGCCCGAGAGCTTATTCTTGGGAAGACGGGATTTCCGTTGATGAGGAAGGGTGAGGAATTCATGAGGGAGAGATGAGGTGGATGTATGAACCTATGACGGTATTTTTTTGGAATCCTTGAGGAGATGGATTCTGCCGGAGAGCGTCTGAAGCGAGGAAGAGGTTTGGGAGTTTGGGTGTGTGAATGATCTGAGTGTAATGGAATTCGTGTCCTTTGTAGAGGTCGTGTTTTTTTCCAAGGGGTGTGTCGTTGAGTAGGGAGATGTTTCTGTATCCGAGTGTTCTTTTGGGATTTTGGAAGGAGGTGGAGAAGGGGAGGAGTCCGGCCATGGAAAATTCTTGGCCGTGGTTGTTGATGATGGAGTTCCCGAGGACCATGAATCCGCCGCATTCGCCGTATATCCAGATGTTTTTTTCTGCGGCATCTTGGAGTGCTTGGAAGAAGAGTTTGGATTCTGAGAGTTGTTGGAGGTGTAACTCTGGGTATCCGCCTGGTAAGAAGATGGCGTCTGCATGGGGGTCTGGAGTTTCGTTTGCGAGGGGAGAGAAGAAGGAGAGGGTGATTCCTTTTTTGAGCCAATCTTGGATGAAGTGGGGATAGATAAAGAGGAAGGCGTTATCGCGGGCGATGGCGATATGTTTCCCTAGGGGGGGAGCGATTTGTATGGAGGAGAATTGAGGAGGGGGTATGGTTTTGAAGGCGGAGATACATTTTTTGATGTCTTCATTTTGCGGGAACGCGTTTTTCCATTTTTGGAGGACGAGGGGGTGTTCGTGAGCCATTGTGAGTCCGAGATGTCGGTGTGGAACGGAGAGTGTGGGGTCATTGGGGATGGCTGCGAGTAGGGGTATGGGTAGGTGTTGGATGGCTTGGGAGAGTATGTGTAGGTGTCGTGTTGATGCGACGCGATTGAGTATGATTCCGGTGAAGGCGAGGGAGGTTTTGTGATGGAGGAATCCTTCGATGAGGGCGGCGATGCTGGCTCCCATTCCTCGGACATCCACGACAAGAGCGATGGGTATGGAGAAGGTTTCGGCGAGGGCTGCGGGAGAGCCGGTGCCGTCAAGAGCCCCGTCGAAGAGTCCGGTGGCGGCTTCGACGATGAGGAAGGAGGAGGAAGGCGGGATGGATCTGAGTAGGGTATGGAGTGTTTGGGAGGACATAGCCCAAGGGTCGAGATTGAGCGTGGTCGCGTTGGGTATGAGGGCGTGGTATGATGCATCGATGTAGTCGGGTCCGCACTTTGCGATGGTGATGGTGTGTCCGTATTCTGCGAGGTTGGCGGCAAGAGCGGTTGTGATCATGGTTTTGCCATGATTTGAGGCGGGGGATGCGATCATGAGGGCTTTTGTATTCATGAGGGCGTGGTTGGAAATTGCGAGCGTAGGGCTACGGTTTTTCCGATGATGATGGTGAGGGGTGGTTCGATTTTTTGTGCGAGGTCGGAGAGTTCGTTGAGGGTTCCTGTGATAATTTTTTGTTGAGGTAGGGTGGCATTGGAGATGAGTGCGACGGGTTCGAGGGGTGATCGTCCTGAGGAGATGAGTTTGTCTTTGAGGATTCCTGATGTTTTGTGGGCCATGTAGCAGACGAGGACTTCTGATCCTTTTGCGAGTTCTTCCCATTTGAGGTGTGAGGGGAGTTGTCCTTTGATGTTGTGTCCTGTGATGAAGCTTACGGATGAGCTGAGTTCTCTATGGGTGAGGGGAATGCCGGCGTATGTGGCAGAAGCGATTCCGGCGGTAATTCCGGGGACGACTCGGAAGGGGATGTTGTGTTGGGCGAGGAAGGAGATTTCTTCCCATCCGCGTCCGAAAATCATGGGGTCACCTCCTTTGAGTCGGAGGACTTTCTTTTGTTTTTTTGCGAGGGAGAGTAGGGTTTCACAGATATCTTTTTGGAGGGGTGACGGTTTTCCGCCACGTTTTCCTGCGTGGATGAGGGAGACATTTTTTTTTGCGAATTGGAAGAGTTCTTGATTGACGAGGGAGTCTGAGACGATGACGTCAGCTTGGGAAAGGGCGTGGAGTCCGAGCATGGTGATGAGTCCGATGTCGCCGGGGCCCGCACCGACGAGCCAAACGGAACCGGGTTCGAGAGGGGGGAGTTGGGGGAAGTTGAAGGACATGTTGAGAGAAGTGTGTTAGAGAGAGCGGAGTTTGATTATAGGTCTATCCTTGGCGGTGAGGAAGGAGTTTTTTTTGTGAGAGAGAAGGAGGAGGGCGGTCTTCGTTACGGTTGGACGACGGGAGCCTGTGCGACGGCGGCATCTGTGGGAGCTTTTTTTGCGATGATGGGAGAGAAGAAGGAGGGTGTGGAGGTTGAGCTTGGGGGAGGGCGTGTGGTATTTTTTGCTTTGGAGGAGAGTTCTTCTTTGGGTTCGAGGGAGGGGTATGCATCTGTGGAAAAGGACGCGGGAGACGATCCGGATGTGACGCATGGTGCGATTATAGGTGTGAGGTTGCGATTGTTGACGCGAGGTGGGCCTTTGAATCTACGCTTTTGTCGTGGTGAGGGCGTGGGTTTGGTGACGAAGAAGGGTTTGCCTTTGCCGGTGGGAGAAGCGGCGATTAATCCGAAGCCGAGGGAAATGATTTTTAGGAATTTGTCTCGTGTGGTGGGATTGTATGGTTATGAGGGAGAGATGGAAGTGGAAGTTTCTGTGAAGGGAGGTGAGGCGTTGGCGTTGCGGACATGGAATCCGCGTTTGGGGATAGAGGGAGGACTGTCGATTTTGGGCACGACGGGTGTGGTGAAGCCTTACTCGTGCAGTGCGTGGATTCATTCGATTTGGAGGGGTATAGATGTGGCACGCGAGGCGGGTCACGAGATGATAGGGGGAGCGACGGGCAGTGTTTCTGAGGCTCGTGCGATGAAGGAGTGGAATTTGCCGCTTGAGGCGATGATTGACATGGGAGATTTTGTGGGGGGTTTGTTGAAGTATGTGCGTAAGGTTGGATTGTGTCAGGTGGGTATAGCGGGAGGTCTTGGCAAGATGACGAAGTTGGCCCAAGGAGCATTGGACTTGCATAATAAGCGTTCCCGCGTTGATTTTGAAGAGTTGTCGTCATGGGGTGTGATGGATGATGGCTTATCGGAAGAGGATGCGTTGTGGGTGGCGCAGGACGCGGTGACGGTTTTTGAGGTGGGGGAGAGGTTGGGTTATGAGCGCGTGGGAGGTTGGATAGCCCCGAGGGCGAAGGTCGTGGTTGAGAAACACTTGCCGAAGGGTTCGAGAGTGTCTATTCTTGTGGTATCGCGGGAGGGGAAGGTATTATCGAGCTTGGAGTGAAGAGATGAAGGATCGGCGTAAGAAGGTATTGGTATTGGGCGGCACGGGAGAAGCACGTGCGATAGTGGAGGGTATGAGGGATGTGTATGGAGACAAGTTGACTTTGGTGTATTCGCTGGCTGGTGTGACGCGTTCGCCTGAGGTTCCTGAGGGCGTGGAGGTGATGACGGGAGGATTTGGGGGCAAGGAGGGATTTGAGGCGTATATTCGCGAGGCTGAAGTGAGTGCGGTGATTAATGCGACTCATCCTTTTGCGGCGACGATGACGCGGAATGCGTATGATGTTTCGAACAGTTTGGGTGTTCCTCTTCTTAGGGTTGAGCGAGAGGTATGGGAGCCTGAGGAGGGAGACGAGTGGTCTGAGGTTCAGGATGTGGAGTCTGCATCATTTTATGTGCCACGTTTTGGCAAGCGTTGTATGCTTGCGTTGGGGGGACGACATATTCATTTGTTTAGCAAGTGGACGCGGGTATTTTTTCTTGTGAGGTTGGTTGAGTTGCCTGATGGAGGTGTTTTGCCGTTAGAGAGTTATGCGATGAGGGTGGACAAGGATGTCTTGAGTGTGGAAGAGGAGAAGGGGTTGATGGAGGAGCATGAGATTGATGTTCTGGTGGTGCGAAACAGTGGGGGTGCGACGACGGCATCGAAGTTGTTGGCGGCAAGAGAGAAGGGAATTTCTGTGATTATGTTGCAGCGTCCGCCGTCTCTTGGGGGGGACACGGCACAGAATTTTGAGGAGTTGAAGGAGTGGTGTGCGGGAATTATTTAGGGATTGAGGAAGATGAAGAAGAGTTTGTCTGAGGAGCGTTACCGTCACCCTGAGAAGAGGGGTCGTGTGGATACGGAGTTGGTGAGGAAGCCTCCGTGGATACGTGTGAGGGCTCCTCAAGGAGAGGGATACAACAAGACTCGGGAGACGGTGAGGCGTTTTGGACTTCATACGGTTTGCGAGGAGGCGGGTTGTCCGAACATAGGGGAGTGTTGGTCTAAGAGTCATGCGTCGTTGATGATAATGGGGGGAGTATGCACGAGGGGTTGTTCATTTTGCAATGTGGCGACGGGGAAGCCCGAGGGCTTGGATCCGTTTGAGCCTTTTGGTGTGGCACGTAGTGTGAAGGAGATGGGACTTCGTCATGTGGTGATTACGTCTGTGGACAGGGATGATTTGCCGGACGGGGGAGCGGGTCATTTTTGCGATACGGTTCGCGCGGTGCGTGAGTTGTGTCCTTCGACGACGATAGAGCTTTTGACGCCTGATTTTCGGGATAAGAAGGGGGCGTTGGAGAAGGTAGTGGAAGCGAAGCCTGATGTGTTTAACCACAATTTGGAGACGGTTCCACGACTGTATCCGACTGTACGTCCTGGAGCACGTTATTTTTTGTCGTTATGGTTATTGAAGCGTGTGAAGGAGTTGGACGGAGAGATGTTTACGAAGTCTGGAATGATGGTGGGTTTGGGAGAGAGTGATGATGAGTTGTATCAGGTGATGGATGATATGCGTATGGCGGATGTTGACTTTTTGACGTTGGGACAGTATTTGCAGCCGACATTGAAGCACGCGAAGGTGGAGAGATTTTTGTCGCCGGATGGATTTTCTCGTCTGGGGAGTGTGGCACGTGGTAAGGGATTTTTGCAGGTGGCGAGTTCACCTTTTACGCGTTCATCGTACCATGCGGATGATGATTTTGCGGAGATGCGAGAGAAGCGTCGTGCGAAGCTTTCAGGTTGAGAGGAGGGGTGAGCGGACTTTTGTATAGGGACAGCCGCGAGGTCTTGTACGGGGCTCGAGATTATTTTGATATGGTGTTGGACGTGGACAGGTACGAAGATTTTTTGCCTTACTGTGCGGCGTCAAGAGTGTTGGAGCGTTGTGGAGAGGGAGAGATTCTTGCGCGTATGGTTTTGGTATTTGGTGGCGTGAGGCAGTCGTACACGAGTTGTGTGAGGATGTGGGAGGAGGAGGGAGGTATTTTGAGGATAGGGGTTTCGCAGCATGGGAAGGGACCTTTTTTGATTTTGCGGAATGAGTGGAGATTTAGTCCATTGGAGGGGGGAGGATGTAGGATAGACTTTGAGTTAGAGATGAAGTTGAAGTCGATCTTATTGGAGAAGTTGGTGTTTGGGATGGTGGGTGGTTTGGGAGGTCGTATGGTGGAGGCGTTTGAGTTACGAGCCTTGGCGTTGTATGGGAGGCAGAAAGGGGGTTGTCAAGCGTAGCGGTCATCTGTAGAGTGATTTTTGTGCCGCCGTAGCTCAGGGGTAGAGCACACCCTTGGTATAAATTTGCCCTTTCTGTACGAAAGTATGGGAGTAAGCATTGCTCAAATTCGGGGAAAGCAAGTAAGTTTTTGCGAGAGAACGATACGCCAATCCCGAGCCAAGCCTGATGTGGGGATGCGTGGGATTAGGAAGGTGTAGAGACCAGACGGGCAAGGCCTAAGCTAAGTTGTGGGGGATGGTAAGGTCAAGGGA
>CAKMZR010000062.1 GCA_929200455.1 uncultured Alphaproteobacteria bacterium
GGTCTGAGGTGAGGAGGGTGAGGGAAGCGGTGGGGTCATCTTCGCAGCGTTTGATTTCCTCATCAGAGAGTTGTTGAGCACTTACGGGGTTGCGAGGGAGTATGCCTTTTGAGGCGTCACCATCTGCCATAGCTTGTATTTCGAAGGGGTGTATGCTGACGAAATCAGATATTTGTTTGAAAGTGAGGCTTGTATTTTCGATGAGCCAAACGGCGGTGGCTTTGGGCATAAGGAGAGAAGACATGGCGAGCAGTGTGTGGTGTGAGTTGGTTATGTTGCACGAAGGAGGATATACGCAGGGTGTGTATCGCGTAGGGATGATAGACTGGAAACGGTGAAAAGCCAAACCTTTTTTAAGGAGGAGTTGAGGGAATGGCAGAAAAGAGTGTTTGGGGAGTGAGGATACTGGGGAAGATGCGGAAGGATTGATTTTTTGGGAAGGGAGGAGAAGGCAGGTAGAGAGCGTTGAAGGGTATTCCGTATCGATTGTATTGGTTGAGGTATTGTTCTATGGATGGATTGGGGCGAGTCCAGTCTGCTTTGATGAAGACGACGTGATGTTTTTGCAGCCATTTTTGGACATTTTTGGAGTTGATGATGGCGTCATTGATTTTGCAGGTGAGGCACCATTCAGCGGAGATGGAAACGAAGACGGGTTTTTGTTTTTGTAGGGCTGCGGTGATGGTTGCGGGGTTGAAGGCGGGGTTGAAGGAGGGTGTATTGTGGTTGGGAGGAGAGAGGCTATTGAGGAGCGGGGGTATGATGAGGATGGGGAGGGCGAGGAAGGGAGCGGGTGAGGATAGGAATTTGATTTTGAAGCGGGAGAGTATGAAGAGGACGGCGGAGGTGATGAGGGAGAAAGAGAGGGTGATGGTGAGTGCGTTTGAGTGGAGGGCGGCGGTGAGAGAGACGAGCCAAGCGACGAAAGCGAGGAGAAGGGCGGCCATGAAAATGTTGATGAGTTTTATGAGTTGAGGCTTTGGTGATGGGAAGAGTGAGATGTTGGGTTTTGCGGCGATGAGGAGGGAGGGAGTGGCGATTCCTGTTCCGATGGCGAGGAAGATGAGGGCTCCGTGGAGGGGAGAGGAAGCGAGGAGAGCGGCGGTGAGGGAGGAAGCGACGAAGGGAGCGGTGCAGGGAGTGGCGATGAGAGGGATAAGGACTCCGGTGATGAAGGGTTGGAGAGGAGCGTGATGGTTTATGAAGGTTCCTAGGCGGTTATGGAGTGCGGGAGGCAGTTTGAAGGAAGTGATTCCGGCGATTTGGAAGGCGAAGAAGCTGAGGAAGAAGGCGAGAGCGGTGATGAGTGTGGGAGATTGGAGTTGTTGTCCCCAAAGGGGAGTATTGAACAGATGGAAGCTTAGGAGGAAGAAAGCGGAGATGAAGGCGAAGCACGTGAGGATTCCGAGGCTTTGGAAGAGGAAGTAGCGTTGTTTTTTTTGTGTTGTGAGGGGAGAGAGGGAGGCGAATTTGATTCCGATGAGGGGTATGACGCAGGGCATGAGGTTGATGAGGAGTCCGCCGATGAAAGCGAGGAGGACGGAGGAGATGAAGGAGGGATTGACGAAGGGCGGCGAGGGTGGGAGTTGATTGTTTTCGACGGTGGGGGCGTATGAGTGGCTTGGTAGGGATGACGAGGGATCGAAGAGAGAGAGGGGTAGGGGTGAGGGGGGAGGAGAGGAGAGTGTGATGGAGGAAGTGGCGATCCATTCTTGATTTTGCGTGGTGATGAAGGAGGGTTTAGGGAATGTGGGGAGGAAGGTATGTTCGGGCGTGGTGATGAAGATGTCGTGGGGAGGTGTATTGTGACCGTAGACGGATGCGGTGAGGACGAAGGATTCATTATTTTGGTTGAGGGAGAGTTGGGGTATTGATGAGGTGAGATTGGGTGGATTTTTTGGTTTGAAGGGCGAGAGGGATTTGAAGGAAGGTGCGGAGAGGGTGGTGCGGAGAGGAAAACATTGGCGTTCGTCACACACGGGGACATCGACATTGAGAGAGAGGGGGGAGGTTGTGGAGGGTGGGAGGATGAGGGGGAGGGAGACGGAGTTTTTATAGCCAAGAGTCTCGAAGCCGAGGATGTTTAGGCGTTGAGGTTCTGGCCAAAGGATGGGGACGGATTGATTATTTTGGGTATGGACGCGGGGAGGGTAGGTGCCGTATCCTGAGAGTTGCCAATAGGTTTTGTACCCTTTTTTCATATTGACGTTGAGTACGAGTTGATTTTGGACGAGGGAGATTTTGATGTGGGCTATTGGCCAAGAGTGTTCGGATTTATTTTGGCTTTGTGCGAGAGAAGGAAGAAAGAGTAGGAATAAGAAGAAAAAACATATTTTTTGTGCTATGGAGACCATGGTATATGATATGAAAGGGCTTGTCGGTTTATAAAAAGGAAGAGAGAGAGAAATGGAATTGGAAGAAGACGGAATAGATATTTCTGACGGAGAGACGGATGGTGGCATAGGAGAGTCGTTGGCGGGTCGTTTTATTATGGCGATGCCTGATTCTGAATGCAAGATATTTGCACGTTCATTGGTTCTTGTTTTTGAGCACACGGAGAAGGGTGCGATGGGACTTATTGTGAATCGTGTATCGGGCACGTCGTGTGAAGATTTGGTGGAGCAGTTGCAGATATCGGATATGAAGGTTCCTGCGTCGAGTGTGAGTGTGTACTCTGGAGGTCCAGTGGAGCAGGGTCGTGGTTTTGTGTTACACGGGGGGGACTACGAGAAGGAGAGTACGGCGAAGATAGGTTCCGGAGTTTCGCTTACGGCGACAATAGACGTTGTGCATGATATTTTCAGGGGCGAGGGCCCGAAAGATTTTCTTTTGATTTTGGGATATGCGGGTTGGGGTCCGTTGCAGTTGGACGGAGAGTTGCAGTCGAATGTGTGGTTGCATACGGAACTTGACAGTTCTCTTTTGTTTGAGACGCACAATGATTTGAAGTGGGAGCGTGCTCTTGGGAAGCTGGGTATTTCTCCTGAATCTTTGAGCTGCGAAGTTGGGTTTGCTTGATTTAGAGTTTTTTTAGGTTTCTTTCTGCAAGGATTCGGAGTCTGAGGGCTTGGAGTTTGATGAATCCTTGGGCGTCTGTTTGGTTGTAGACTTCATCTTCTTCGAAGGTGACGTGTTCGGGAGAGTAGAGGGAGAAGGGGCTTTCTCGTGAGACGACGCTGACATTTCCTTTGTAGAGTTGCAGGGTGACACTTCCTGTGACGGGTTCTTGGCTTTTGTCTATGAGGGCTTGGAGCATTTCTCTTTCGGGGGCGAACCAGAATCCGTTGTAGATCATGTGAGCATATTTGGGCATGATTTCGTCTTTGAGGTGGGCGGCTTCTCTATCGAGTGTGATACTTTCGATGGCACGATGAGCGGTTAAGAGAATGGTTCCGCCCGGAGTTTCGTAGACACCTCTTGATTTCATGCCGACGAATCGATTTTCGACCATATCGATTCTTCCGATGCCGTGTTTTCCGCCAAGGACATTGAGAGCATGGAGGAGGGACGCGGGAGAGAGTTCTTTTTGGTTGAGGGCGACGGGGTCTCCTTTTTTGAATTGGATGACGATGTTTTCAGGGGAATCGGGGGCATCTTTTGGGTCATTTGTTCTGCTATAGACGATGGATGGGGCGGGTATGCTTGGGTCTTCGAGTACTTTTCCTTCTGCGGAAATGTGCAGGAGGTTGCTATCGACGGAGAAGGGAGCGTCGCCGTATTTGTCTTTGGGTATGATGATTTGATTTTGTTCTGCGAATTGGATCATGTCGTTTCGCCCTTTGAAGTCCCACTCGCGCCAAGGGGCGATAACTTGGACATTGGGGTTGAGGGCGTAGTAAGCGAGTTCGAAACGGATTTGGTCATTGCCTTTTCCAGTGGCCCCGTGGCAGACGGCGTTGGCATTTGTGTCTTTAGCGATTTCGATTTGTCTTTTTGCGATGAGAGGTCTTGCGATGGAGGTTCCGAGGAGGTAGACTCCTTCGTAGAGGGTATTGGCGCGGAACATGGGGAAGACGTATTCTCTGACGAATTCTTCACGTAGGTCTTCGATATAGATTTTGCTTGCTCCCATGGTGACAGCTTTTTGCCGAGCGGGTTCGATTTCGTCTCCTTGACCAATATCAGCGGTGAAGGTGATGACGGAGGATTGGTAGTGAGACTGAAGCCACCGTAGGATGATGGAGGTATCGAGTCCTCCTGAGTATGCGAGAACGGTTGCGTGCGATGGGGCGTTCATGGATGGGTTTCCTTTTTGGTGATGATATGTTATCAAACTGCACAAATATGGGGATGATAGAGTGAATGAGGGGGAGAAGCAAGGAGGAAGAACCTTCGGTTGGGAGGGTGTATGTTCGGGGTAGTTTTTTTGCAAGTAAGCTGTTATAAGGTTTTGATGTTTTGTGTTTTTCTGTGAAAATGTGTTTGATTGTGAGGAGAAGTTTTTATGTCTACAGACGTACTGAGCAACTATAATTTTATGATATTGGACGATCATCCGTATGTGAGGTCGATTCTCCAGGGGGTATTGAGGAAGTTTGGTCAGAAAGGTTCAGTTGTTGTATCGGACATACAAGAAGCGATTGAGAAGCTTCATTTGATGAAGACGAATCCGGCAAAGGTAGGAGTGACGAATTTGGATTTGATTTTTGTGGATTATCGATTGTCCGGTAGCAAAAAGACGGGTTGGGATTTTGTGAGGTATATAAGGAAGTCGCCGGATTCGCCGGATCGTTTTGTGAGGATAGTGGGCATTACGTCTTTTGCGGACATGGATATATTGAGTGAGGGTCGTGATGCGGGAGTGAATGGTGTGATAGCGAAGCCGTTTACGGGTAAGGGTGTGTACAATCAGGTATTGGACACGATTAACGACAACCGTCCGTATTTGGAGTACGAGGATGGTTCATATTTTGGTCCTGAGCGTTATAAGAATCGCAAATCGATGGATCGCGGAGAAGATGGAAAGTTTTTTCCTGGGGTGAAGGTGATTCAGCAGAAGAAGATTAGTCAGAAGATGATGGGGAATGATTCTCCCCCTGACGAAGATATATTTTTGGATATTAATGCAGATATAATGAATGAGGCTAAGGGTCGTGGAGAGGGTTTGAAGGATATGATTAAAGAGATGCAGAAGAAGTATGTTTTTTACAAGGGCTGCACCTCTGAGAAGGATCGTGTGAGTGCGATGAGGGAGTTGGGTCAAGCGGCACATATGGTGAGGGATTTGGATGCGATGTTTTTGTATCCTATGGTGGGCAAGGTGACGGCGTATGTGGAGCGGATGAGTATGCTTGAGGGGATTTCGGAGCACAAGCACACGCCTAAGATTTTGGAGGGATTATTGAGTCTACAAGATTTGATGATGGTAGAGAATCAAGATTCTTTGAACAAGACGACGGTTCAAACGATTCTGTTGGAGCTTGAGAAGTTGATGAGGCGGATAGCGAGGAGCTTGTCGCCGGATGCAGAAGATCGTTTGTTTATGGGAGAAGTTTCGAAGGTAAGTTCTGACAAGGGTGTGTGATTATTGGCAGAGTTCGATGAGTATACCGGGTGTTGTTTTGGGGTGGATGAAGGCGACGGGTTGTCCGTGAGCGCCGATTTTGGGTGGTTTTATGGTATTGTGTCCGTGACTGCGTAGGACTTCTATGGCGTTATTGAGGTCTCCGACGGCAAAGCATAGGTGGTGAAGGTGTCCATTTGGGTGTTTGGAGACGAAGGATTTTAAGGGGCTTTCGTCATTGAGGGGCGCGAGAAGTTCGATTTCTGGTATGAGATTTTGTGGGTGTGAGAGGAAAGAAACGGAAACGCCGTGTTCCGGTAGTGTTTTTACGCCTGAGGCGTTGAGGGGGAGGAGTGAGACAAGTATATCGGAGAAAGGTTTGATTTCCGGGAGTGCGATGCCGATATGATGTAGTTTTGCATGTGGAAAAAGGGAGTGGACGAGGGGATGTGATTGTGTCATGAAGTTTCTGGGGTGAGTATGTGCACATGCAGGATGTGTCTTTTTCCTGTATGGCTGAAGAGTTCTTTTTTGAAAGCTTGGGCGAGGGATTTTTCTAGGTCATCATTATGTTTGAAAGCGGCGGAGAGGATGCCGTGGACGTGTTCGTTGCACCATGTGAGAAGGAGGCTTGAGAGTTCTTCGTCATCTCCGATTCCGAAAAGGGAGACTTGGGAGGAAGTTGATTGGGGAGGGTTGAAGAATACGGAGAGGAATGCGGTTCCTTTGAGGGAGAGTGCGCGTCGTTTTTGGTGACCTGAGATGTGGTCATCGAGGATACGGCTTTCGTCGATGAACCACCGCCCTGAATCTACGGAGTCTACGATGCGTACGCCGTCTTGGTTGATGGCGGCACAGAAGCCATTTTCGATAATTTCTGAGTGTGGGATGAGGGATTCTGAAAGTGCGACTTTTTGGTGGGCTTGTAGATGGGTGTATTCGCCATGTACGGGGATGAGGATGGAGGGTTTGAGGAGTTGATGGAGGGTTTTGAGTTCACCTTTGCTTGCGTGACCTGATCCGTGTATGGAGAGGTCTTTATGGCTTTTGATGAGGTGAATATTTCTGGCGGCGAGGTTGTTGTAGACTCGAGAGATAGCTTTTTCGTTTCCTGGTATTTCGCGACTGGAAAAGATGACGGTATCGCCCTCTTCGATAGAGAGGTCACGATGAGAGTCGAGACTGAGTCGGGTCATGGTTCCTCTGTGTTCTCCTTGGCACCCTGCGACGATGAGCATAAGTTTTTCCGGAGGTATATTTTTGGTTTCTTGGGGGGGCAATATGTCTGGTATATTTTTGAGGTAATTGAGGGATCGCGCGACTTTGATCATGCGTTGCATGGAACGCCCTGCGATGGATATGTGTCGTCCTGCGGCGTGTCCTGCGAGCATTGCACTTTCGATGCGGGTGAGGTTTGAAGCGAAGCAAGTGAAAGCGATACGGCCTTTGTCGATGGAGGCGATGATGTCGTGTAGGGCGTGACGAATATCTTTTTCTGACTTGCTGTGTTCTTCTTCGAAGATGTTGGTGGAATCGCAAACGCAAGCAAGGACGCCTTCATTTCCGAGTTCTTCGAAGGGTTTATGCAGGAATGGTTGTCCATTGAGGGGGGTGGGGTCGATTTTCCAGTCGCCTGTATGCACGACTGTTCCAAGCGGTGTTTTGATGGCGAGGGAATGGGCTTCGAGGGTTGAGTGTGTGACGGGTATGGGTAGGATGGAGAAGGGCCCGAGTTGGAAGTGGGAGAGTGATTTGTAGAGTTGAACATTCCAAGAGGGTTTAATTTTTTGTTCATTAATTTTTTCTTGGATGATTGCGGCGGCGAATGGGGTTGCGAAGAGGGGGCATTGGAGAACGTCTGCGAGTATGGGAAGGGCTCCGATGTGGTCTTCATGAGCGTGTGTAATGACGACGCCTGCGAGGTTGTCGATGTTATTGAGTAAGAAGGAGGGGTCTGCCATGATGAGGTCGACGCCGGGAGTGGTATCATCAGGGAATGTGACGCCGCAGTCGACGAGGATCCATTTTCCGTCGTATCCGTAGAGTGTCATATTCATGCCGATTTCGCCGGCTCCCCCGAGAGGGATCATGAGGATATCGTTGGTGGAAGGAGAGATGTCTGATGATGAATGGTTCATAAAGGGGGTCCGTAGTGATTGGGTGTTTGTTTTTTTATTCTTGTGCTGAAGCGACCCAAGAGGCGAGTCCCCTTAAAGTAAGGAAAGGATCGTTGTGATGCAAGGAAGATATGAGGGGAGCGATGATATGAGCGTATCCGCCTGTGGTGATGAGTGTGTTTGGGGTTTGCTTGAGTTCGGTGGAGATTTTTTGCACGAGTCCATTGATCATGGCGGCGTATCCGTAGAGGAGTCCGGAAGCGATGGCGTCTTCTGTGCGTGTTCCGATGACGCTTGGGGGAGGGTTATTGAGGTGCACCCATGGCAATTTGGCGGTGGCTTGAGAGAGGATATCGCGAGAGAGTTTGAGTCCGGGACAAATGATGCCGCCGAGGTAAGAGTTGTGAGAGTCGATGATGTCGAAAGTGGTAGCGGTTCCGATGTCGACAATGATTCGCAACCCGTTGTGGAAGCGAACGGCGGCTTCTGCATTGGCGATACGGTCAGCACCGATGGAATGCGGCAAGGGGATAGAGGGGCTGATGGAGACGTGGAGTCCTGGGGCGTTATGGGAGATGAGGAGTGGTTTTTTTTTGAGTCTGGAGTGGAAGGCTTGGACGAGGATGTCGAGGATTTCTGGGACGACGCCAGCGATGGCGACACTGGATATGTCGAGAATAT
>CAKMZR010000063.1 GCA_929200455.1 uncultured Alphaproteobacteria bacterium
CTTTTCCTCTTAAACCCACACTTTTCCTCTTAAACCCACCCCCCCTCCCATTTCTTCTCAAGAGACTCCTTGACCACAAAATCACAAAAGAGTACAGAATAGTCATTATCATAACAACACACCCCTCATAAAGGAAAAGCTCCCATGAGCATCATCAAAGCTCCCGTGAGCATCATCGCAGACCACCTCGCTCTCGTCAAACCCTCTCCCACCATCGCCGTCAATACTCTCGCAAGCGAACTCACGCGTGCGGGACAATCCATCATCAGCCTCGGGGCCGGCGAACCTGACTTCGATACTCCAGACCCCATCAAGGAAAGTGCCATCCTCGCTATACAACAGGGAAAAACAAAATATACTCCCACCGCAGGAATACCAGAACTCAGAGACGCCATCTGCCGCAAATTCAAAAGAGAAAACGGAATCGATTACGAAATAAATGAAGTCATGGTCAGCTGTGGCGGGAAACAAGTCCTCTATAACGCCCTCTCCGCTACCCTCAACCCCCAGGAAGAAGTCATCATTCCCGCCCCCTTTTGGCCCACGCACTACGATATACCCGTCCTCTGCCGTGGAGTCCCCGTCGTCATCCCATGCTCAAAAGACCTCAACTACAAAATCTCTCCCGAACAACTCGACAAAGCCATCACGCCCGCCACAAAATGGTTCATCCTCAATAGCCCCTCCAATCCATCCGGGGCCGCCTACTCCGCTTCAGAACTCAACGAACTCGCCGACGTCCTCCTCAAAGATGACAACAAACACGTCCTCATACTCTCAGACGACATCTACGAACATATCGTCTACGACAACTTCAAATTCACCACCCTCGTCGCCGTTGCTCCCCAACTCAAAGAAAGAACACTCATCCTCAACGGACTCTCAAAAGCATACAGCATGACTGGGTGGCGCGTCGGATACTGTGCAGGACCCAAAAATCTCATCAAAGCCATGACAAAAATACAATCACAGTCCACCACTTCCACTTCCACCATCAGCCAATGGGCCGGAATCACCGCTCTTGACGGCGAACAACAATTCATTCACGACAGAAACGCTACCTTCAAAGCACGACGCGACAAAATCGTCAATACCCTCAACGGTATACCAGGAATCAGCTGCTCCACACCCCAAGGTGCTTTCTACGTCTATCCCTCTTGTGCCGGACTCATCGGACACTCCACGCCCAACGGAAAAGTCCTCGCAAACGACAGCGATGTCGCCACGTACTTCCTCGAAGAAGCTTCCGTCGCCGTCGTGCCAGGTGTCGCTTTCGGACTCGAACCCCACTTCCGCATCTCCTACGCCATTTCTCAAGACCTACTCGACAAAGCATGCAACGCCATCGAACAAGCTTGCCTCAAACTCACATAACACCCATCCCTAATTCCCGTCTCCCCCACCTTCTCCCGAAGACTCCCCCTTCCGACGGCGACGCTTGTGCTCCGTCTTCACAGAAACCTCCGTCACCCGCCTCATAGAATCTTCCACAAAATCTTGTCCTTCCGTCTTCTCTCCCCCCAATCCACCCCCTCCCACCTGACCCTCCAAAAGCTCCTTCACGCGACCCAGTCTCACCTCCTCGTGCTCTATCACGCGACGCATCATACGCAAACCATCATAATATCGCTCCTCCTGAAGCAAATCAAAAACCTCCTCCGCAACACCCGTCACACTCGGGGCCGCCCTTATATACGCCTCCATAAACTCCGTAAACTTCTCTATAAACTCTCCCCTCTGCTCCTCAAATAAATAAGCACACTGCAAACAATAATACGCTCGACGTGCAGGCGTGTTCGCTTGATCCTCGCTCATCACCTCCTTCCTACGAAGAATATCCGCTCGGTTGTGCACCACCAGAGTCGAAGGAGAACCCCCATTTTGCAAAACCGCCCCATTAATAATAATCTTATCCCACGCCGGGAGCTTAATCTGTAAGGGCATCAATCCGCCTTCCCTTCAACCCTGCCCCTGTCTTCGTAAATACGCCGCAAAAATATTTCCTCCAATCCCACCTCTCGCGTCGTCACATCCTCAACACACAAACCCCCCAAACAACACCATAAATCAGAAAATCCATCACCCCCCACATCCCTTATCAAAACCCTCACACTCTCCGCAATTCTTTGCTCCGCGACTCCTTGCGGCAAAAAATCCCAGTCATACGCCATACCCGACAATACCTTCCCCACATCCTCCTCCCTATTCCTCAAAACAACCTCCATCTCCTTCACACCAAAATTCTTCAAAAGACCAGACGTCTCCGCATCCGCTATCTTCCGTCCCTTGTTAATAATCGCGACACGATCACATAACGCTTCCGCTTCCTCCAAATAATGAGTCGTCAAAATAATCGTCACGCCTCGTTCCCGCATCACCTCCACATAATCCCACATCTCCTTGCGTAACTCCACATCCACTCCCGCTGTCGGCTCGTCCAATACAAGAATCGGCGGATCCGACACGATCGCCTTCCCCAACATCAAACGTCGCTTCATACCCCCAGACAACCAACGCGAATAACGAAATCGCTCTTCCCACAAATGAATCTGACGCAAAATCTCATCCGTGCGACGAAAACCCTTCGACAAACCATTCAATCCCGCTTGAGTCTCCAAAACCTCATAGGGCGTGAAAAAAGGATCAAAATTCACCTCTTGTCCCATCACACCCACCACCGCCCTCGTCGATAACGGCTCCTTCTCCACATCCATACCCCATACCTCTATCTTACCCCCTCCAGGATTCACAAGACCCGACATCATATTAATCATTGTCGACTTCCCCGCACCATTGGGACCCAGAAGTCCGTATATACTCCCGCGACCCACCTCAAGATCTATTCCGTGCAATACACGCTTCCAACCCCCATTGCCATCAGGAAAATCTTTCGTCACTCCACAAAAAGATACCGCAACATCAGGATAAGACGTTCCCGAATCCATACACTCCTGCCCTCTCACCCAGACGACAACTGCACACTCAGCCACTCATAAGTCTGCGATGCACTCAAAACGCCCACACGCTGATCCTTCACCTTGCCTCCCTCAAATAACATCAAAGTCGGGATGCTCCTCACGCCAAATCTAGACGGCGTCTCAGGATTCAAATCAATGTTCAACTTCACTATCTCCAAATCATCTCCCAACTTCGCAGAAACTTCCTCCAAAATAGGCGCTATCTGACGACACGGCCCACACCACTCCGCCCAATAATCCACCAAAACAGGCTTTGACGACTTCAATACCTCAGACTCAAAATTATCATCTCCCACTTCTCTCATCTCTTCTCTCCTCAACTTCCTTACTTCATCTTACCCGCCCCAAATCACTCCCCATCCTCCCCCACACCTCGTTTTGCCAATTCTACTCCCACCCTCAACTCTATGTCATCCAGTATATTATCCAGATTCTTATCCTCGTGCGTGCGATCCCTCGATTCCAACTTCCGCGAAATCTGCTCCAACTGTTCCCGACCCACATCTCCTTCCAACACAGAAATACGCAACGCATCCATATCCTCCAATAAAGACATCCCCCACTTCACATCACGATCCCGTCCCTGCTCTCGCGACGTCAACTCCTGTGCCGCCAATAACGCATCCAAACTCTCCACCATCGCACTCGCACCCACACCCACAACACCACCCTCACCCTGCAAAGTATCCACACGATCCGATCCCCCCTGATTCGACGGCGCAAAACCACGTGGAGACGAAGAAGTCTTCTTCCGCTTCGATACATCCCTCGCCCCTACTACAGGACCCACACGACCCAACTTCTCTATCCCCATCTCTCCTTACCTCTCTCCACGCAAAAAACCCCTCAATCCAATACTTGCAAACCTTTCGCCTTCATCATCTCCTCAAGACTCCCATCATCAAACATCTCACGCACAATATCACACCCTCCCACAAACTCACCGTCTATATACAACTGCGGAATCGTCGGCCAACGCGCAAATCGCTTCACACCCTCGCGAATCTCTACGTCCAACAATACATTCACCGCCAAAAAAGGGACCCGCAACAACTGCAAAACCTGAACCGTAGCCGCTGAAAATCCACACTGAGGCATCCCAGAATCTCCCTTCATAAACAAAACAGCACGATTCTCACTTATCAATCCCCTTATGCGTTCTGCCACTTCCTCTTCACTCATCTTCACTCCTTACCTTACTCTCTTCATTCTCTCACGACCCATCCTCAGACGACTTCACCGCCGTCTGCACAATAAGCGCATGCAAGTCTCCACCCATCTTACCCTCCAAAGCCTCATACACCATGCGATGCTGCTCAACCCTACTCTTGCCCTCAAACAACCCACTCTCCACATACACCATATAATGTTCACCATCATCACGCAATGACGATAACTCCACACGAGCATCAGGAAAAGAACTTTCTATCAGCTTCCTTATATCTCCAGACGACATCGCCATCTTTCTCTACCTCTCTCCATACCAAATCCTATCCCCCTAAAAACCCTCGTGCCACCCCACCTCTTGCTCCAACCCCCCCTCCACACAAAACTGCAGCTCCTCCAATGATATACCCTTTGCACCAAATTTCAATACCAACTCTCGACCTTTCACAATCCCCAAAACTTCATACGCCAATCCCTCGCCCTCCAATCCCTCCCTCAACAAACCTTCATCCGCTCCCATCACCACATAACGACCCCCATCCTCTCCAAACCAAAACCCATGATCTCCATAGTCCTCTTCACCCACATCAAGCTCCGCTCCCCTGCCACTCGCAAGCAACATCTCCACAAGTGCCACCAACATTCCCCCGTCTCCCACATCATGACACGAACCTATCACTCCCCCCTCTATCAACCTCCTCACACCCTCACCATACACACGCTCACGAAGTATATCCGACTCCGCCCCATAAGGAGGACGACCCACCTTCCCCCAACCTCTTTCTCCCGAACAATAATGTGCATAAAGACTCGCTCCAAGGTGACTTCCCCGTACACCCACACTCATCACCACCCAACCCTCACACGCTCCCCCATGCGATACACGCTTTGTCACATCCTCCAAAATACCCACGCCTCCCACCACCGGAGTCGGCGGAATCGAACGACCCTCCGTCTCATTATACAAAGACACATTCCCAGAAACAAAACTCAAACCCAACACCAACGACGCCTCCCTCATACCCTCTATCGTCTCCACAAAATCATGCATCACATAGGGATCCTCAGGATTGCCCGCATTCAAATTGTCCGTCAGTGCCAAAGGACGTGAACCCACACTCACAAGATTACGCCAAACCTCACACACCACCGCACGACCCCCGGAACGCGCATCCACCGCACCGTAACGCGGCTTGCTGTCCAACGAAACCGCCAAGCCCTTCCCACACTCCCTTATGTCCAATACCCCCGCATCCCCGCCCTCCTCGCTCAACAAACGCCCCCCCACAAAACGATCATACTGCTCCCACACTTCCCGACGAGAACACAAATCTATTCCCCCCAACAATCCCTTCAAAACCTCCTCCACAGAACGACCTCCGGAACCTCCCTCGTAACCAGAATCAACAGAAGGCCGCTCCTTACGCTCGCGATCATACAAAGGCGACAGACTCGCCAACGGCGACAAAGGCAAACAACCCACCTCCTCCCCTTCCCACAACAAACGCAAATCTCCCCCCTCCCTCACACAACCCACCTCCACCGCCTCCAAATCATGACGACGGAAAATCTCACACACCCGCAACAACGAATCAGGCTCCACCACCAACAACATACGCTCCTGACTCTCCGACAACATAATCTCATGCGGCTGCATGTCCCCCTCACGCAACGGCACACAATCCAACCACAACTCCATGCCCACACCACCCTTATCCGACATCTCCACAGATGACGACGTCAAACCCGCCGCTCCCATATCCTGCATCGCCACCAAACCCTCCTCCTTCACAACCTCCATACACGCCTCCAAAAGACGCTTGCCACAAAAAGGATCCGCAACCTGCACCGTCGTACGCTCAAACTCATCCCCATCCTCAAACCCCGCACTCGCCATCACCGCTCCCTTCACCCCGTCCCTGCCCGTCGAACCCCCCACATACACCACCACATTCCCCACGCCCCCCGCTTGCGATAACTTCAATTCCTCCAACTTCACCAAACCCACCGCCATCGCGTTCATCACAATGTTGTCCCTGTACGCATCATGAAATCCCGTCTCCCCCGCAACCGTCGGAACCCCTATCGAATTCCCATACCCCCCTATGCCCCTCACAACACCAGACATACGAGACGACGTCTTCTCATCACCCCCACCCCCAAACCAAAGACTGTTCAACAACGCAATAGGACGTGCTCCCATCGTAAAGACATCCCGCAAAATACCCCCAACCCCCGTCGCCGCTCCCTGATACGGCTCAATCACACTCGGATGATTGTGACTCTCTATCTTAAAAGCCACCCCATAACCCCCTCCTATCGAAACCACACCCGCATTCTCTCCAGGACCACACACCACCTCCTCTCCCCCCCCAGGAAGACGCGACAACCACTTCCTCGAAGTCTTATACGAACAATGCTCCGACCACATCGCGCCTATCACCGCCAATTCCACCTCACGCGGCGTCCGCCCCATCATCTCATCCACAGACCTGCACTCTTCCAAGCCCAGACCATACACCGCACCTCGGGTACACAACGCCTCAAAATCCTTATCCTTACTCATCTCCTCTCTCTCCTTCACTCCTCTCTCTCCTTCATATCCGAACCTTCATCAAAGACAACAAAAACTCAAAAAATCTTAATCCATCACTATATCCACGCTCCTTACCCACCGCATTCTCCGGATGAGGCATCACCCCCAGCACATTCCCTCCCCTGTTCACGATACCCGCTATCCCGTTCATCGAACCATTCACACCCCCAAGCTCATCATACCTCAAGACCACACGACCCTCAGACTCCAAAACCTCCAACGTCTCCTCATCCGCCACAAACCTTCCCTCACCATGGGCTACAGGCCAATACACCCTCTCGCCAGCCCCATAAAAATCTCCAAAAAATCCTCCCCCCTCCACCTTCAAACCCACATACCTACAGACAAAACGTCCCCCCACATTGCCCACCAATCCACCCTCCAACAACCCAGACTCCAACAAAATCTGAAAACCATTGCAAATACCCACAACATAACCTCCCCCCGCCGCATACCTCCTTATCCCTCCCATCAACGGCGATACCTTCGCTATCACCCCACTCCGCAAATAATCTCCATACGAAAAACCTCCCGGCAGCACCACCAATTCCACTCCCTCGGGAACTTCCTCGTCGTTCGGATCCAAAAAAATACTCTCCCCCCCATAGCCAGACACCTCAAGGGCATACGCCACATCCCTTTCCCGGTTGCTCCCGGGAAATACCACTATCCCTATCCGACCCTGTAACGTCATCTCCAACTTCTCTCCTCGATCTCTTCATTCCCCCTCCCATCCATAATCCCTACCTTATACAGCCACCCTTTGCTTTTTGAAAGACCCTTAGAACTTCATCCTACATCTTCTCTCTTGCATCCTCACCAAATTCTCGTTTATTATGGCCTCGCTTGTTCTCAAAGCAACGCCACATCACCTTACATAACTTCCTCCTCATAGAAATAAAGAAAACCAAGGAACACTTAAATCATGACCACTGAACACTCTCCTCCCGACAACCCCTCAGAACGACGCGACTTCCTCTCCCTCGTGTCCATCGGGACCGCAGCCGTCGCTACCGGAGTCGCTCTTTGGCCCTTCGTCAGCTCCATGAACCCCTCCGGAGACGTACTCGCCCTCGCCTCTACAGAAGTCGACATCACAGAAGTCGCCGTAGGACAGAGCATCACCATCAAATGGCGCGGAAAACCCGTCTTCATCCGCCACAGAACCCAAAAAGAAATCGAAGAAAGCCTCAATACCAAAATCAGCCAACTTCCAGACCCACAAACAGACACCCAACGCACCACAAAACCCGAATGGCTCATCGTCGTCGGCGTATGTACACACCTCGGATGTATACCCCTCGGGCAACAACCTTCCGAAAATCGTGGCGATTACGACGGATGGTTCTGCCCATGCCACGGATCACACTACGACACCGCCGGACGCGTTCGTAAAGGACCCGCTCCCAGAAATCTCGACGTCCCCCCCTACACCTTCCTTTCCGACACTTCCGTAAAAATAGGCTAACCCACCTCCCGTCAACCACCCCTCCCATCACCCCCAAAAATCCACGTAAAATCTATGTCACACTCATCCGAAAAACCAAAATTCAA